>JBDRUF010000054.1 GCA_039801245.1 candidate division WOR-3 bacterium | reverse complement strand
AACTCAGCAATGTTAACTCCGTGCTGACCAAGTGCTGGACCAACCGGAGGGGCTGCGGTTGCCTGTCCAGCCGGTATCTGTAGTTTAACGACTGCGATAACCTTCTTTGCCATAAACCTAACTCCTCTCTAAATCGGCTGAACCTCAAGAAAATCAAGGTCAATCGGTGTCGGTCGACCGAATATCGTCACCATTACCTTAACCCGACGCCGCTCACTCATAATCTCTTCAACCGTTCCGGTAAAACCGGCAAAAGGACCTTTAGTAACCTTCACCGTTTCCCCCTTTTCAAATGGCGCCTCAGGTTGAATCTTATCCCTGCCCTGCTCAATCTGCTCAAGCATAGCAGCAACCTCATTCTCATCCAATGCCAGCGGCTCTTTCCGTGTGCCCAAGATATGAGTCACACCCGGAATCGAGGCCACAAGTTTCAATGCCTCCTCGGTTGGTTCCATTTCCACCACGATATACCCGGGATAGAGCCTCTTCTCCTCGGTAACAATCTTGGACTTGCGCACCCTCGCCACCTTCTCTGCGGGTAGAATCACCTTGCCAAACAGCTCCTTTTTCCCCTGTGCCTCAATCGCCTTCTCCAGAAGCTCCTTTACCTTCCGTTCCCTGCCGGTGTAAGTGTGAACAACAAAAAACCTCATCATTTTTCCTTAACGCAAAAGGAGCGCCAGCAATCGGGAAAAGACGAAATCACATAGTCCAATGAAAGCCGCCAACACAGCCGAAAAAACAATCACCACCAGCGTCGTTTTCCAAAGCTCCTTGGGTTTCACCCAAGAAACCTTCTTCATCTCCGTAATTACATCTGCGATGAATTCTTTAATTCGCTTCCAGAGTCTCATTTAATATTCTCCAGGCCAGGAGGGATTTGAACCCCCATCCTACGGATTTGGAGTCCGCCGCTCTACCGTTAGAGCTACTGGCCTATTTAACCTCCTTATGAACCGTATGCTTCCTGCAGGCTGGACAGAACTTCCTAATCTCCAGCCGCTGGGTCTTCTTCTTATTCTTATCGGTGTGATAGTTCCGATTCTTGCACTCTCCACAGGCAAGCGTTAAAAAAACCCGCATATCCTACTCGATTATTTCCACAACGGTGCCCGCACCGACGGTCCTGCCACCTTCGCGGATGGCAAACTTGGAGTTCTGCTCCAGCGCCACCGGTGCAATCAACTCAATCTCCATCGTCACATGGTCACCGGGCATAACCATCTCCACCCCTGGGGGCAACTGGACCGTCCCGGTAACATCGGTCGTGCGAATGTAGAACTGGGGACGATAACCTGGGAAGAACGGCGTATGTCTTCCACCCTCCTCCTTGGTCAACACATAGACCTCTGCCTTGAACTTCCTGTGAGGCTTGATAGATCCAGGTGCAGCCACGACCATTCCCCGTTCTACCTCATCCTTACCCACGCCGCGCAAAAGGAGCCCAACATTGTCACCTGCCCGGGCATCATCAAGAACCTTGCGGAACATCTCGATGCTGGTGACGACCACCTTGTCATGCTTACCGAAGCCAACAATCTCCACCTCGGTGTTAGGTTTCAAGATTCCCCGCTCAACCCTGCCGGTGACAACTGTCCCACGCCCGGTGATGGAGAAAATATCCTCAATGGGCATGAGGAAGGGCTTGTCAATATCACGCACCGGTTCGGGAATGAACTCATCCAACGCCTTCACCAGCTCCCAGATTGAATCCACATTCGGACCAGAATCCTCCTGCAGAGCCTTCAAAGCACTCCCGCGAATGATGGGTGTCTTATCACCGGGAAACCCATACTTATTAAGAATATCCTTAATCTCCTCCACCACCAGTTCAATCAAATCCGGGTCATCAACCAGGTCAATTTTGTTAAGATAAACCACAATCGCCGGCACATTCACCTGCCGTGCCAAAAGGACATGTTCGGTTGTCTGCGGCATCGGACCATCGGCTGCCGAAACCACTAAAATGGCACCATCCATCTGCGCCGCACCGGTAATCATATTCTTGATATAGTCGGCATGCCCCGGACAGTCGATATGGGCGTAATGCCGCTTCTCACTTTCATACTCCACATGCGAGACGGCGATTGTCAAAATCTTCGTCTCGTCACGGCGACCATGGGCCTCACTTGCCTTTGCCACCTGGTCATAGGTCATATAAGTTGCCAGCCCTTTCGTCGCCAGCACCTTGGTAATCGCCGAAGTCAAGCAGGTTTTCCCATGGTCGACATGACCAATGGTACCAACATTGACATGCGGCTTCTTTCGTTCGAACTTTGCCTTCGCCATTTTCCTTTCCTCCTTATATGTCAAAACATTGGCTCAAATACCGATTCACTTTTTAGACACATCTCCCTTAAAACTACCAACATTCACCTTCAGCCCACGGCCGGAATTGAACCGGCGACCTCTTCCTTACCAAGGAAGTGCTCTGCCGACTGAGCTACATGGGCAACTTTCCAGATTCTATAATTATATCACTAAGCCATTACCTGTCAATAATTACTTCACAGAAAAATTTCACCCTTAAAAAGCGGGCGATGGGAGTCGAACCCACGCAAACAGCTTGGAAGGCTGTTGTGCTACCACTACACCACGCCCGCAACCGGGCGGACGCACAAAATGGACGGGGAAGGATTCGAACCTCCGTAGGCATTCGCCAGCAGATTTACAGTCTGCCCCCTTTAACCACTCGGGAACCCGTCCGCCAAAAAGCCAGCCGACAGAGGGAGTCGAACCCCCGACCTGAGGTTTACAAAACCTCTGCTCTACCGGCTGAGCTATGTCGGCAAAATCTGTCAAACCGCAAAACCTTGCCTTTAATTAATATTAACCTCAAAAAAATTAGGGTCAAGTTTTTACACTCAACGCCGAAAAACCATTATCCCAAAATCAACCCTTCTTGCCATTTACATCTAACACCACAAAAATCATCAAATTACCATATTGTCCTATCCCAATAAAGGGATGGTCCCCTCCACCACCCCCATAGTAATTATCTTCGCCCCACGGACTCCTCCTAACCCGCTTTCCCTATCATCTCCTATGCAACTTATAGACCACAAAAAACACTCGGGGCAGAAGCGCCTCTAACTCCTGCCCCGAGACCAATCTAACCGCTCATTTACTTTCTGGTAAGGATTACCTTTCCCCAGACCTCATCAGAACCGCTTCGCACCCGATAGAAGTAGACACCGCGGGCGACCTCTGCACCGGCATCATCCCTGCCATCCCAGACGAACTCTGAACCGGTAATCACCGACCTTGACCGCGCCACATTCCGCACCAGCCTGCCCAGATTGTCATAAACCTGCAGGTCAACCAAACCAGGATTTTCTAAAGCCACCGAAAGCACCGTCCTGCCAGTAAAAGGATTGGGACGCACAGCAACCCTTATACCCCTGCCCAACTCAGGCAACACCTTTTCCTCTTCCTCAACACCAACACTGCCCATATTGAAACCAACAACCTTGAATATCATATTGTTGGAGCCAGAGGAGTACTGCATAATCGTCACCCAGTAGGAGCCGTCACGCGGGTCATACTCTATGCCCCTGATGTTCCACTCGGTATTTGTAAACCGAAACCGGTTCCGCAATGTCCAGTTCACCCGGTCAATCTCCAGCATCCCGCAGGAGTCAAGGTATGTCCCGGTAGGGTCAAACCAGGTGAAGATGTTGAGAACCGATGGCGGGTTTTCCGGGCAGCGCTCATCCAAAGCCAGGCACCGGGTGCCATAAACGCCCGAGACCGGATGGTTGATGGTGTCAAGGATATTGCCCAAGGTGTCATAGACAAAAATCCGCTGCTGGGGCGTGGTGGTGCCGCGCCGGTCACTGACATAGACCAGATGGTTCTCCTCATCCTCAACCACACCGCAGGGATACTCAGCCTCTGGCACCGTGAAGTAACGCACCACCGAACCGCTCGGGGTTATCTTGTAAACCCGCTTTGAGGGGTTGGCAACAAGCCAGAAGGTGTTGTCATAGGAACAGTAGGCGATATCGGTGCAGGAGTCCTCAGGCAGGGTGATTGTGCCCCGGGACTGCAACAAGGAGTCAGAGGTGTACTTGTAAACGGTCGGGCTCATAAAGTAGACACAGTAAATCAAACTGTCCTGCCGGTTATAGGCAACACCGTAAAGACCCCAATCACTGGGCATTCCCGGGCAAACCTTCGGACCCCAGATGATTGTCCCAGGTGGTTGCGGCGGCTCGCCAATCCTCAGATTGAAGGTGTAGGTCCAGTCGTGCTGAAAGTTCTCGGAGTGAACCTTTAATGTGCAGGTGACAAAGGTTCCTGGTGGTATACGGGCATCAGCCTGGGCAAGAAACGGGTCAGAGCGGTTGTTGCGGACCGAGTCTGGGGGGATGTCCCCATAATTTGCGGTGGAGTCGGTAATAACAAATAGGGAATTACTTGACTTAAGTTGTGCGGTTACATTCTGGGCTTCTAAATTGCCGGTGTTCTTCAGAACCACAATGATTTTCCCACTCTCGCCAGGTTCAAATCTGCCGTTGTTGTTACCACCAGGTGGTGAATCAATCACCTGATTGGACACATAGACAACATTGGGCTGGGGTGTGCCGCCACCAGCAACCGGTCTGGTGGTAGAAAACGGCAGAATGGGCGTATGCTCGGCACCTGGGGTAGAATGCTGGCAATGCCCTTCACTTACGGTAATTCTCATATAGCCTGGGGTGGTCGCATTAACCGCAAGTGTTGCTACACCACTGTCATTTGTTCGTTCAGCCACATACACATCCGATTCCTTCCAGGCACAAACCAAAGCACCCTCAACCGGTCTTGTTCCTACCTTTACGGTAACATTAAGGTTGTAAGGTCCGGTCGGAATGGAATCGGGTAGGGTAACCGTTGGTGTCTGGGGCATCCCACCTGCCCAGACCGGCATTGCAGGGTCACCAAGCATCACATACATCCAGATGTTATAGGGATATGGGCTCGAGGGCCAGTATTTTGCCACATAGGCATCAACACCATAGCATTTGATATCGGCAAGGTTGTAAGGGGTTGGACCGTAGTTGCGCACCCCCGGAACGGTTATTGTCCAGGTATCGCAGGTTGCCCTGACCAAGGTCGAGCAGATGCCGTGATTGGGATAGGTATAGGAGGCTTGGGTTGCACCAAGGCTGGCAACCGCTCCCCCAGGATATTTCCTCATCCACGCCTCAGAAAGGCAGGTGGAGTCGTAAATCCTGCCGTTGTTGCAGGCGATATTGTAAACGACCGGTGTCATATCGCCGTTGTTTAAAGCGTAAATATGGGAGTTGTACCAGGAGCCTTCGGTTCCCCACTCCCACCACTCAAAATAGTCCCCATGCCCGCGATAGGCAACGATTCCTCTGCCTTGATTGAGCGCATTGGTAACGGTGGTGTTACCGGTATAATAACCCATAATTGTTTCCACAACGCTTGGGTTCCAGTAGGGCTTGGGCATATTGTAGATTCCCCGGACGCAACCAGAATACTTACCCGGATATTGTTCTGAATGCGCGGGCATTGTCAGTTTGTCCAGCCAGGAGTTGGTAGTGGGAGGGTTTTTTTGGTACTTCATAATCTTGGATATCTGGTTGTTCAGGTCGGTAATTGATGCCGGTGAAATCCGGGCAATACCAATCTCAGGATAGTTGTCACCACCAGGCCAGGGCTCAAGGTCACAGTACCAGAAGTCGCTGTAACCAACTCCTGAATATGAGCCCATCGGAATTTCACCGTATTCGCCAACCAGAAGAACCCAGCGCAAAAGATGGGGGTCGTTGCGGTTGTATTCTGCCCGGATTGAGTCCTTTATCTCACTGGCGGTAAAACTGGATTTGGTAATCTTTCTTACCTCATAGCCCCGCTGATGAACCCAGGCAAGGAGCGAGTCATTGAGATAGGTGCAGGTGTCATAGTTCTGATGGCAGAAAACCAGATACCTCACCCCGGCAGAATAAGTGGTGGGCGTTTGCACCGGGAGATGATGAAAGTTATCGATGTAGTGGCTATAAAACGGCACCATCCAGTCGCTAATCAGTTGGGGATAAAAGCCACCTTCATAATCAACCCTAACCCGAATCCTTTTGATAACCTCAATCTCGCCCTTAGCCGGATTCACCTTTACTGGATAAACTTGCAGGTTGGCAACTGATAGGTCCCGCCATTTCCCAGTGTGAATAAGCGCCACATCCATTTCGGGATAAGAGACATTCTGATTGTAAAAGTTATTGTCAATCACGAACGGACCCGGTTCTTCGCCATCCAATAGGGGAGGCTGGAGTGGATAGACCCTGCCAACCTTAAAAACCTGGCTCTCCTTATCCAGAACCTGAAACCTCAACCTTGCCCTTTCAGGAATAGCCAAGAGAACCGAAACCTTGGGCACCTGGGGCTTGCCTTCATCCAAAACCGCCATCACCTCATTGGGCAGATTGATAAGCGCAAACTCCTCATTGTCAATAACAGTCCGGTTAATCTCAACACCAGGGACTGTCACCTCAAAAACGGTTCTGCTTGAGTTTTGTTCCAAGATAGTGATTTTGGGAGCGCCGGTAGCGCCGTTGGCTGAAATCCATTCAGCCATAGAAATACTGCTAACAATGAAAACCGTTAGCAGTGCAAACACGCGTTTTGTCATTTAGCCTCCTGTTCATCTGACTTGTTAAGCAAGCACATAAAGATTAATTATATCTGTGGATTCAGTAGGGTCAAATTACGGCAGACGGACCACCTTTTGGGTTGTATTTTCCCCCCGCCTTTCTGCCCTGATGAAATAAATACCGCTCTGGACCATTACCCCGGCTTTATCTCTGCCGTCCCAAATCCAGATTCGGTCCTGAGGGTTTGACCCCAGCCTCTTTATCAACGAGCCATCTGCCTGATAAACCGCAACCTTTACCCCATCATTAGCCTCAGGTTCAAATATTATCCTGACCTGATTTCTGAAAGGGTTGGGGGTGATGGTGAAAATTGGTCTTGGCAATCCTCTGGTTACAGGTTCCTTGTTGCCAGTAGGTGCACCTGCCTGAATCCGGAGGCTGCGCATCGGTGCAAGGGGTGCCGCGGTGCGGGGATAAGACTCGTTATAGAGATATGTCAAGCCTGCGCTGCCATCACGGTTCTGCATTCCGAGCGTAACTGAACGGAAATCGTTGACCGTCTTAAAATGGATCTCAATCGGATTGTCGCCTCCCCAAACCGCCTGACTGGTATCATAAATCTGCACCTGCACCTTTTCCCACCTCTCCGGAATTCCAAAATAGGAGATGGAGTCAAACTCAACAATAAAACGGTGGTTGAAGGTGTCGTAGTAGTACCAGATGTTGCCATAACGGCTCGGTGCCAAATCGTCCCAGAGAAAGGCAACGATATTGGGTGGTGCATTGGGATAGGGCAGTTCAACATTGGTGAAATCACACCTGGAGGTGGTATCTGCGGCTATCCAGCCGTTGGCGCAGATGGAGATATGCCGATAAGGAATTCCATAATAGCGCCAGACACCAAAGCCTTCAGGCAGCTCCAGGCTCCTCGTATCGTCATCGCCGATTGTCAAGCGTTCACCCAGACCGCGCAACTCCAGCCAGTCATATTCTGCTCGCTCGCTGTAGCAGGAGTCGGTCCAGTCGTAAATAGAGTAGCCATAACCATCAGGACCAACCGGCAGGTTCATTGAATCACCAACGATTATCGGCACAATTAGGGTATCATCATAGCCGCTGCCGGTGATTATCAAATCGCAGTAAAGCGGCACCTCAATCGGCGCATCTTCACCTGCCCGCACTTGAAACCGGTTGCGCTCGGATGAGGTTGTTTCGCCTACCCCTGCCGGATTGAACTCGCCCCATTCATCAATAGTTTCAAGAAACGGGGTTCTACTTACCAACCGGGCCCTGGTGCTTCCAAGCGCAGAACCAGCGTTTCTCAATACTAAAACCAGGTCTGCAGTTTCTCCGCGGTCAAGTTTGGCATTAACCACACCGTTTGAATCAATAACCCGGAATGTTTTGTAAACCAGTGCCGGCGCCTCAAGGGTATGGAGGGAGATGTCATCGGCGAAGACCTTCGCCCCCGGATAAACCCCTCAGGAGTTATCAAGAACAAAGCCGAAAAGCCCGAGCCTGACCGCCTTGATGCGCCCGGTATCAACACCCGGGAGGTTGACAAGTTCGTCTTTGAGACAGAACCGGTAATCGTGCCAGTTAATAGAATCAGGAGCACGAATCAGATGCAGGGTCGGGCTGTTCTGCCAGTTGCAGCCCCTGGTTGCAGTATAGATGCGCGTTTCACCTAAGACCGAATCTTCGTTGTCAAGGTATTCAAGAAAGATTGCCCCGGCAGCAAAAAGGCTGTCACTCTCACTCTTGGCGGTCAAACGACAGGAGACAGAAAAGTTTAGATTTAGAGTGGTGATTTCCACCTTTTGGAAAAGTTTCATCCCCTGATGGAGCATCTTGTGAACCATCGCCTCAAAATCCCGGTCCGGGTGAAAACTGTGCTGATAGCGCAAACGGCAATTGCCGGTATCAGGGTAATTGCCCCATCGCGTAACCTGCCAGCCTGAATCCGGGGAAAGTTCAAAATCACCGTTATAGACAAGCTCTTTGCCCAACCCGGCGCCGAGAAAAATGCAAAAAAGAAATATTACTACGGAAAAACTTCTTGGGACTAATGGATTCCGGCTTAAATCAATAGAGCGGCTGCCCCAGTTTAACCTCGTAACTCTTGGTAAAATACTCAACCTTCACCCGGTCCGAACTAACCTCAACAATCTTGCGCCCTTCAATCTGGTCACCTGGTTTCACCTGCCGCTCACCAACAACCGCCACGAGTTCACCAGTTGGTTGCGGCACAATCGCACTCAAGATTGGTGTGGTGCTGCGCCTGGCCGTGTAACTCCCACGGCTGGCACGCCTGGTGCCGCGCCGCCTTTCGAGCCTTAGCCTTCTTCTCTCCTCCCGGCGTCTTCTCCGCTCCTCCAATCTCTCCCTGCGCGCCTTTTCCCTCATCTCAGCCCGGGCACTCTTTGTCATTGCCCTTCTCTCAGCTATAGTGGTTGTCGGCTCACCTAAACTAACCTGCCTTCCTACCCTTGCCCTTGCTTGTCGTGCAACCCTCTTCGGAGTCCTTCTGGTCGCGCTCGCAATGACAATCACCACGAGCAATAAAATTATCACTCCGACAACAATAAACTTCACATACTGGGCAAATCCTCCCGTACCCGGTGCCCTGCGGGCAACATGCATTTTTGGTGGAGGTGACTTGTCAGCAGATATCATATTTTCTCTCCTTTGTTTGTCGCCAACCTCTCAATAAATATGGAAATTTCACGATATATATTACAGATTTTCCCGCCTGTTGTCAAGCAAAAACTGTAAACGAGCACAATATTGTATCCTGGGGTGTTAGTTCGCTTGATAAAAACTCTGATGAAGATGAGCAGACCCCCCATCATTTAGAGCCAGAAAATGGGCTGAAATTAACGCAGGATTTTGCTCTTCTCGGAGATATTTGCTCTAAGCCACACCTTATCAATATATTAGCAATTTGGTCTTACTTTGTTTTCTTTGAAAAGGGTAAGGTCCCCTCCACCCTCCCGGTTTTTAACAGGTTAAGGTAAAGGCAGAGGTTGAGAAATGGCGCAAAGAGCGGATAGCGGCAGGAGAGGTTTAAGCGGATTGACTGCGATTTTAAAAAGGGTATAATTTTCCACTTTGAACAGGATTTTCCCTTTTAGGATAGAGGCAGAGATTGATTTTGAACAGGAGGCTTTTTATGGGTAAAAGGACGATTGTGGCAATGCCCGGTGATGGCATCGGGAGAATTGTCTTGCCGGAGGCGCTCAAGGTCTTAAAGGCGGTCGGCTTTGATGCCGATTTTGTCTATGGCGATGTCGGCTGGGAGTTCTGGTGCAAGGAGGGCAACGCCCTGCCGGAAAGGACGATCAAACTCCTTGAGGAGCACAAGGTCGGGCTTTTCGGCGCAATAACATCAAAGCCCAAGGATAAGGCGGAGGCAGAGCTTGACCCCGCGCTTAAGGGCAAGGGTTATGTTTACTACTCACCGATTGTGACGATGCGCCAGCACTTTAACCTTGACATCTGTATCCGCCCCTGCCGCTCGTTTCCGAATAACCCTTTGAATTTTATCAGGCGCAAGGGCGACTCCTTTGAGGAGCCAAAGGTGGATGTGGTGATATTCCGACAGAACACCGAGTGCCTTTATTGCGGGGTGGAATGGACCAATCCGCCCTTAGAGGTGCGAAGGGCGCTTGAGACCCATAAGAAGATGAGGGCTTTTATGGATGTGCCTTCTGAGGATATGGCGATTTCTCTGCGCATCTTTACCCGCAAGGCGTGCCAGCGGATTGTCCGCGCCGCATTTGAGTATGCGCGGGAGCACGGTTACAAATCGGTCACCATCTGCGAGAAGCCCAATGTGGTGCGGGAGACCAGCGGGATGATGGAACTGGAGGCAAAGAAGATTGCCAAGGAGTATCCGGAGATTGAACTGTGGTCGGTGAATGTTGATGCGATGATGATGTGGCTGACAAAGAACCCTGAGGATTACGGTGTGATTGTTTCCGGGAATATGTTTGGCGACATCGTCTCTGACGGGTTTGCCGGTCTGGTTGGCGGTCTTGGTTTTGCCTATTCGGCAAACATCGGTCCGGAGGTGGCGGTTTTTGAGCCGACCCATGGCTCAGCACCAAAGTATGAGAAACTTTCGCCCTCAATTGTCAATCCGATTGCGATGATTATGGCCGGGGCGATGATGCTTGATTACCTCGGCGAAAAGGAGAAGGCAAGGCGGATTGAAAAGGCGGTGGCAAGGGTTGTTCTTGAAGGCAAGGTGCGCACCTATGATATGCTCCGGCTCAAGGGGGGTCCGGATGTTTTCCAATACGGTGCGGCTTCAACACAAGAGATGACCGAGGCGATAATCAAGGCGTTGTAAGGAGGTTTTGTGATTACCTTTGAAGAGATTGAGCGTCTGTTTGAGCCTCAACTCAAAAGGATAGGGGATAAAAATCTGCGCACTCAGGTTGTTGAGGTATGGGTTCAGGCGGCAAAGGAAGGTGGCTGGGGTTCAATTGAGGAACTTTTGAATATGCCTTTTACCCTCTTGACCGATACCAAGGGGATAAACATTGTTGAGCACACGATTGCGGTTACCGAAGGTGCGCTCGCGCTGGCACAGGCGCAGATAAACTCCTATAAGAGTATGCCCTATAAAATTAATCTTGACCGGCTGGTTGCCGGCGCACTCTTGCATGATGTGGGCAAACTGGTTGAGGTTGAGCCTGATGGTAAGGGCGGGTTCAAAAAGAGCAAAGCAGGTGAACTGACAAGGCATCCAATTGCCGGTGCAGTCATTGCGGCAAAGGTGGGGTTGCCCAGAGATGTGATTAATACCATCGCCTGTCATGCCAAGGAGGGTGAGGGTGCGCCCAAGGTTTTGGAGACGGTGCTGATTCATCAGGCAGATTTTGCCACCTTTGACCCTCTGGTGATGATGCAGAAGGGGCTCTTGATCTTATGAAGGGCACAATCATAGAAAAGATAATTGCGCGCCATTCAGGTGCTGCCGAGGTCAAGCCCGGTGATATTGTGGATATGGAGATTGATGTGCGGGTGGCAAGGGATTTTGGTGGTGCCAATGTTATCAAGGAGATTGAGGAGCACGGTCTGGGAGTTGCAGACCCGAAAAGGACATTTTTCACCTTTGACTGCAACCCAACCGGTTCTGACCAGAAGTATGCGGCAAACCAGCAACTCTGCCGGCTCTTTGCCCGGAAATGGGGGATTAAGGTGTTTGACATTGATTCAGGTATTGGCACCCACCTGGCGATTGATGAGGGTTTAATCGGTCCGGGCGAGACCTTGGTTTCTACCGACTCCCATGCCAACATCCTTGGTGCGATTGGTGCGTTTGGTCAGGGGATGGGTGATAAGGACATCGCCTGCGCCTGGGCAAAAGGCAGGGTCTGGTTTGAGGTGCCGCCAACAGTGCGGATTGAACTTACGGGCAGACCCGCGCCGCTTGTTACCCCCAAGGATGTCGGTCTGGCGCTTTTGCGTCATTTTGGAGCGAGCGGGCTGTTAGGTTGTGCCGCAGAGGTTTATGGTGAATATGCTGAAGGTTTAAGCCTTGATAGACGCATCACCATCGCTTCACTCGGCACAGAGATGGGCGCAATCATCATTCTCTTTCCGCCAAGCCCTGAGGTGCTTGAATACTGCCAGCGCAGAACCAAACGGCAGATTGAGCCGGTTTATGCTGACAGTGATGCAAACTATCAGCGGGTTGAGCGGATTGATTTAGCCGGTCTTGAGCCTTTAATCTCCAG
>JBDRUF010000053.1 GCA_039801245.1 candidate division WOR-3 bacterium | reverse complement strand
CACGATGAAAAGGTGATTAAATACCTCCGGCGCCGGATAAAATTGGTTGATGGCAGGGTTCTCATTGATGAGAAAGTTGACCAGCCGGAGGAAAAATGACCCTTTTTAAACTGGCATGGCGTAATCTGCGCGGGGCAGGTATCAGAACCTGGCTTAATAGTTTTGCTTTGTCTTTGGCGTTTGTGGCGATAATCTTCGGTCAGGGTCTTTTGCAAGGGGTGAACCGACAGGCAGAGAACGCATCAATCCAGTTTGAGGTTGGTGGCGGGCAGTTCTGGCAGAAGGATTACGACCCCTATGACCCATTGACACTTCAAGATGCCCATTCAGAAATCCCAGAAGAACTAAAGAAACTGATTGCCAATGGTGTTGCCGTGCCCATTTTGATAATCCCCGGAAGCGTCTATTCCCGCGGGAGGATGCTGCCGGTGCAAATCAAGGGGATTATCCCTGGGCAAAAGGTGCTTTCCTTGCCAACCCAGCCGCTTGATGACACCCTTGAGGAAATGCCGGTTCTTTTGGGCGCGCGGATGGCAAAAAGCGCAGGTGTTGATGTTGATGATTATATCACTGTTCAATGGCGGGATGCCCTTGGTGCGTTTGATGCCCGCGAGGCAAAGGTGGTCAAAATTATGGCAACGAGTGTGGGAACGGTTGATGAAGGTCAGGTCTGGGTTCCACTTGGCCGGCTTTGGGAGTTAACCGGTCTAAAAAATCGGGCAACGGTGATAACGGTAAAAAAGGGATTTACCAATGATATTGTCGTGCCGGGTTGGACCTTTCGCCCGCCCGAGTTTTTGCTTAGGGACCTGCGCCAGATGGTTAAGATGAAGACGGTCGGACAGTCAATCTTCTTTATCGTCCTCTTTCTCTTGGCGATGCTTGCCATCTTTGACACCCAGGTCTTTTCCATCTTCCGCAGGAAAAGGGAGATTGGCATGCTCATTGCATTGGGTATGACCCGTGCCCAGGTGATTTTTCTCTTCACCATTGAGGGTGCATTTTACGGTGTCCTGGCAGCGGTTCTTGGTGCCATCTATGGCATTCCGCTCTTTGCTTATCTGAATGCCAACGGTATCGCTATGCCTGGTGGCAGCAGCTGGGGATTTGCCCTTGAAGAAAGGCTTTATCCTGCCTACTCATCAGGCTTGGTTGTCGGCACAACCCTTTTGGTACTTGTTGCCGCCACATTTGTCTCCTGGCTGCCGACGCGCAGAATCGCCCGTCTCAAGCCGACCGATGCCTTAAGAGGAAAGTCATTATGACCGGCTTTATCATCAAGGGTCTTTTGCGTGACCGCAGCCGCAGCCTTTTCCCTTTTCTGACCGTGGCGATTGGTGTGGCGCTCGCGGTCTTTGGCGATGCCTATCTGCGTGGGGCTCAGGACAGCATCTTTGACACCACCGCCCGTTTCATTTCCGGGCATCTCTTGGTGACAACCAGGGCAAGGGCAAAGGAAGGTCCAAGCGCTGGTAATGAGCTTGCCCTGACAGATATTAGTATCATTAAGGGAGAACTGAAAAAGACCTATCCTGATATCACCTGGCTGGAAAGGGTTCGTTTTGGTGGTCTTTTGGATGTGCCCGACTCCTCAGGCAGCACAAAATTGCAGGTGCCGATTTCCGGTCTGGCGGTTGACCTTGCGGATACCAGTCCGGAGCCGAACCTTTTAAGGCTGAAAAGGTCGCTGGTTCAGGGTCATCTGCCCGAAAAGCCAAAGGAGATTCTCTTGAGCGAGGAGCTTGCCCGAAGGCTTGGCATTAAGTTAGGTGACCGGGTTACACTTATTTCCGTAACAATGAACGGCGCAATGGCAATCAGCGACTTTTACCTTGCCGGTTTGGTCAGGTTCGGTGCAACTGCGCTTGACCGGGGGATGATGATTTGCGAAATTGCTGATATCAGGCAGGTGTTGGATATGGAGGATGCGGCGAGCGAAATTGTGGGGTTTTTCTCCAGCCTTGTTTATGATGACCGGCGCGCGGTTCAACTTGCGAAAGGTTTTAACGCGCGAATAAAAGATGAGGGCGACTTTGCGCCGATGATGCAGCCGTTGCGCGATGCCAGCGGCTTTGGTTCACTTATTGACATCATCTTTTCTGCCACCGGTCTGATTCTTACCATTTTTATTGTCGCAATGGCGGTTGTGCTCTGGAATGCGGGTTTGATGAACTCCCTGCGCCGTTATGGTGAAATCGGCATCAGGATGGCGATGGGCGAACCGAAACACCGGATATATCTTTCCCTGCTTATTGAGGCGTTCTTTGTCGGTCTGGTCGGTTCTATTGCCGGCACATTAATCGGGCTCGGGTTCGGTTACTATCTGCAAAGGCACGGGCTTAACATCGGCGATATGATGAAGAATGCCACAATGGTAATTGACGATGTTATCCGCGCCCGGATTGCACCCCAGAGTTTTATTATCGGGTTTCTGCCCGGTCTTATTGCCACATTTTTGGGCAGCGCCATTTCCGGACTGGGGATTTTCCGGCGGCAAACCGCAGAACTGACAAAGGAGTTATCAGAATGAGCCTAATTTTTCTTTTAACCATTCTCGGAGCAGAACTCCCTGATGGCAATCTGCTCTTGAAAAGGGTGGATGAGAATATCGGCGCAGAAACAAGGGTTGCGGTGGTGGAGATGCGTATCGCCACGAGAAGGGGTGCGAGGTCGGTAAAGGTGAAGTCCTATGTCAAGGGTGCGGACAGTTCGTTTGTTGAATACCTGGCACCGGAAAGGGAAAAGGGGACAAAGATGCTCAAGTTAGGCAAGGACCTCTGGATTTACACCCCAGAGTCTGACCGGACAATCAGAATCTCCGGGCATATGCTGCGCCAGTCGGTTTCCGGTTCAGACCTTTCCTATGAGGATATGATGGAGGACCCGAGACTGGGCAATCTGTATAACGCCACGACGATTGGTGCGGATTCGGTCAGCTCAAGACCGGTCTGGGTTGTGGAACTCAAGGCGCGTTCAAGTGAGGTTGCCTATCCCTTACGCCGGGTCTGGATTGACCAGGAGCGGTATTTAATCCTGAAGGAGGAGCGTTATGCCAAAGGCGGCAAACTGCTCAAGACCGCCGAGGTTTTGGAGTTGAAGCGTATTGATGAGCGCTGGGTGGTAACAAGGGCACGCTTTAAGGATATGCTGAAATTGGGTGAAGGCACCGAGTTTATCATTGAGGATGTCAAATTCAATGTCCTGATTCCCTCCGCGCTTTTCTCCAAGTCATCCCTGCGCCGGTAAAAATCCAATAAAGTTTTTCTTGACAAGAGAGAGAGAGAGAGAGAGATTATAATTAAGTCGCAGTCGCAGATAGTAAACCCGACTGCGAAAGGAGTAAAAGATGGTGAGGACATTGCGATTCCGCACGGTGAACCGCAGAGCCACGATTGGCTTCGCTCTGGTTCTTATGTGCCTCTCGTTTCCTCTCACCGCCGATGGGATGAAAATTACGATTAGGGTTACTGGTTACGGAGGAATTAGAATAAATCCTCCCGCAATCTGCCCGAATCCATCCCCTGCTACTTGCTTTAGTATAACGATAGAAAGCACAAACCCCATAGAAGGAATAGCCGAAGACCCCCTAACCTCATACAAATACAGAGTTATTTTCTCAGAGCCAATTCCTCCTGAAGTTACCGAAATTTCCGGTGCCGACCTGCCGATAGAAACCATAGAGCCGATAGAATAGAACCGATGCACCTCACATCAATGTCGGGGAGGGGAAGGGAAATGCTTCCCCTCCTAATGCTGCTATTTTCATTTGCCTTAGCCCAAATACCAAGAGAAATGCAACTCCACCAGATGTCTCAGATTGAAGGCACTAATAGGGAGGTTCGGCATTTCTTCGAGGGTCTTAATATCCCATATAAATCAGATACAGTTTATGTATTTGTTGTCCCGCCGATGATTGCAGCAAGGGTGGAGGGCGCAATCAATCCGTTTATCTATTACTTGCGAAAACAGGGTGTAAAGCAAGATATAATTCTCTTGGCGGTGAGTAATAAAAAACGGGCAGCAGAAAAGTATTTGGCGAGGAGAAATTTTGCTGCTGATTACCAGAGGGTGGTAGGGGAAAATTTCTTAAACTCATTTGGGTTTTCCGTGGGTATTCTTGAGGTTCCTTTTGTCACCAAGTTCGCTCTCTCCACTGGTGAATTGCTCGCATCCTACGCATTATTAGCCGATATCGATTCATCAACCGTAGCCTCATTTATTAGTGATTTTTCCAAACCGAGAGGGGAAAGAATATCTAAAGCGGCGGCATTAAAGCCTCACGAAAGGTATGAACGGTATAAACCGATATTTAATAGACGCGTTAAACTTTATGATACTGAGGAGTATCCACTTTCTATCACCTACTATATTAGCATTAACCCCTCCGGGACTCAACTTGCCCTAATGGACCATATGACCTACTTCATTTACATTTTTGACTTAACCACTGGGCGGTTACTCAATGTGCTTTATCCCGATTCAGGGGAAGAACAGCGGTTCATCAATCTTCCTCCCGAGGTAATTTTAATGTTAAAACAGATGAATATGATAAACCCGATGTACTTCAGCCATCGGTTTTCTGACGACTCCACACTCTTGATTACCGCTTCTCTGCCTAATATGCGGATGGAGATTGAAGTGGTAGATAATGATACCGCTGTGAATTATTACTATGCCAACGAGCCGGTTCTCATTAAAAAGGGAGCATTATCCAACCAGCTAAGGACCTGCGTCTCCTTTCACCACCTCCCTGACACAGTTCAGGGTGAATTTTCCCATACCATTGCAACAATTATTCCTCAAACCGGGTTGGTATTTGCTCCATTTAAAAAAGGGTGGCCCCAAGGGTCTGAGATGCTTGACGAGGACCACGCCTCTCTGGAATCAAACCCATTCACTGTGGAGTTTTACCAGCGAGATGTGCACCAATTTGCTGTCTTTGACACCACCGGCAAGTTTTACCGTTTCTTAGGCAGATTGAACAAGCAGTTTGAGGATTTAAAACTGGGCTATCTAGTCTCAGAAGATTATGTCCGTTTTCAGAACGAGAGATACTATACCACCGATAGATATACAGGGAATGTATATATTTATGATAGGAACTTAACGCTCATGGATTCAATTACAATCTTTGAAAACCCAGCGCCGGTTATCCCAAGAATTGACTTCTCAAAAGAGCCCTTGGAATATATGCTTGAGACATTCAAGGCCAATTTCAAGCGCCGAATTATTGATTTCCAAGTCACCAGCAACTGCTGCTACGCTTTGATTACCGAAGAAAACCAGCCCGTTCTTTACAAGAAAGACCTTAAACAAAACAGGCTTAGAAAATTCCTTTTGCCAAGTCAGTTCGGAAAAGAGACAGCGAAATACTACCTGTTAAGGGAAACAGAAAGAGATGTCCTGGCGATTGCACTACTTGAAAGTCCTATTGGCGAGACATTTTACTGCGAATTAAAACTTCCTTAAAGCGAGATTGTGTTTTGGGTTAAAGAGCGGCTGAAGTTCCGATCCCCCGGGTCTTTTTCTCTAAGCCTTCGGCCCGTCGGTGGGTTTGTATACTTATAGGTATACAAGAGGATTTCGGGAAAAATCAGGTTAAGTTTCAGAGATAAATAACTTAGCCGAACCCATCAGTTTTTCAGACCCATCCCCGGGGATTACCCCCTGTGTTATTTTTCAGGTTGGCTAACAGAGGCTTTTTTAGGCGGGATGGGATAAGGGTTTAGCGGACGAGTCTGCCGATGCGGTTGAACCTGATTGACCAGGGGGAAAGGATGATGCGGGCGATGTTGGGTGCGGCGTTGGAGGAGAAGTAAAGGACAAGCGGTTTGCCCCGGACATAGCGCAACTCCAGTGGTCCCCAGAAGCGGGAGTCTTCAGAGTTGTCGCGGTTGTCGCCCATCGCAAAGATGTGACCCTCAGGAACAACAACCGGTCCGAAGTTGTCCCGGACATAGGGGGAAAGGTCAGAGCGGTAAAAAGCCCTTTTTTCCCAGAGGCGCTGAAACTCGGGTTTGAGTTCTTCAGGCAGGGGCGGCAGGTTGTAATAAAATTTGTGGACAACATAGGGCTCGGTCTGTTTTTTGCCGTTGATAAAAAGTTCCTTGTTGCGGACCTCAACCGTGTCACCGGCAACCGCCACACACCTTTTGATAAAGTTCCGGGGGACATACCAGGTGAAGAAGTTTTTCTCCTTGTCCCAGAAGATTGGCAGCAAAGGCAGCCATTGGGGAAAGATGCGGGCAAAACGGTTGGGCTTGAGCGAGTCAACCGGCATATCCGGGTCAACCGGAAACCGAAAGACAACAATGTCACCCCGTTTTGGTTGGGAGATTTTGATAATGGTGCGGTCGGTGAAGGGCAGTTTGACACCATAGGTGTATTTGTTCACCAGCATAAAGTCGCCAATCGCAATGGTGTCCTCCATTGAACCGGTCGGAACCATAAACGCCTCAACTAAGAATGAGCGGATTAAGAGGACTGTGATAATCACCGGCACCCATTCGCCCACAAACCTTTTTAAGCCGGAACCGAGACGCTTAGGCATTGAGGGTTAGTTTAAATTTTTGCCTTGATAAGTCAAGAATCCGCAGGTTGTTATCAGTGTCAGTGGAGGAAAATCAGCCCGAGAATCACGACGATGACCAGCGCGGGCAGCATATTAAGGACCTTGAGTTGCTTTATCTCCAAAAGGTTTATGCCCAGACCGATGAGAATGAGCCCGCCCACCGCGGTCAGTTCATTGGTCATCGCATCGGTCAGGAAGGTGTTCAAGAGCCGGGCTAAAAGGGTTAATCCTGCCTGATAGATAAAGAGCGGCAGGGCGGAAAACATCACGCCGATGCCCAGACCGGCGGTCAAGGCGATTGCGGCAAAGCCATCCAAGATTGACTTGGCAAAGAAAAGGTTGGGGGTTTTGCCCAAGCCCTCCTCAATTGCGCCCAAGACCGTCATCGAACCCATACAGAAAATGAGAAATGCGGTTACCATCCCTTCGGTGAACCTGCCCGAGTCAACCTTCAGGCGCATTTTCAGCCAGTTGCCGAATCGGTTCAGGTGGCGGTCAAGGTCAATTAGTTCACCAATAATTGAGCCCGAGACAATAGAAAGAATCATAATCAAGACCTTGCCGGTTCTGAGCGCCATTGAAAAGCCAAGGAAGAGGGTGAAGATGCCGATTGCCTGAAATGCCACCTTTGTCAGCCTTTGGGGCAGGCGGGTGTGCAAAGCCAGCCCCAAGAGGCTGCCGGCAATCACGGTAAGGGTATTGACCAGTGTGCCTAACATTGTTTTATAATAAGGTTATGGCAATCATTTGCAAACAAAGGCGATTACCAAGCCTTGACTTTTCTCCTTATGCGGTTAAATTTAACCGGTGCGCCCGTAGCTCAGATGGATAGAGCGGCAGACTCCGGATCTGCAGGCCACGCGTTCGAATCGCGTCGGGCGCTTTTCTTGAAGGAAAGGGGGCAGGATGGAATTTTACGATGTTATCAGACGCCGGTTGAGCGTTCGTGCTTATAAGCCTGACCCGGTGCCCGAGGAGGTTTTAATGCGCATCCTGGAGGCGGCAAGGCTGGCACCATCGGCCAAAAACTATCAGCCCTGGAGGTTCATTGTTGTTACCGATGAGAAAATCCGGCAGGAGCTTGTCCCTGCCTGTAGAGGTCAGTCTTTTATTGCCCAGGCACCGGTTGTCATCTGCGCCTGCGCAATTGAAAACGAGGCATGGAAGGGGATGGGAGGTTACTGGTCTGCGGCAGAGGTTGATGTTACGATTGCGCTTGAGCATATCATCCTTGCCGCTACCGCTGAGGGTCTGGGAACCTGCTGGATTGGCGCATTCATTGAGGCAGAGGTGAAGAGGGTTCTTCAGATTCCTGAAGGGGTGAAGCCGGTTGCATTAACCCCAGTTGGCTATCCGGCACAGGAGCCAAAGCCAAGACCGCGCAAGGCGCTGGAGGAGATTGTCTGTTATAACCGGTTCAGTTAATCACACCTCCCGCTCCATCACAATCGCATCCTCGCCATTTTCGTAATAGCCCTTGCGGACATAGGTGGGGGTAAAGCCGAAGCGCCGGTAGAACCTCTGCGCCCCGGTATTTGAGACCCTGACCTCAAGATAGACATTTTCTGCCTGCTGGTGCTGGGCGAACTCCAGAGCCTTTTTCATCAGTTCGGTGCCAATCCCCTGGTTTCGCAACTCTGGTGCGACCGCTATGTTGGCGATGTGAACCTCCTGCCTCCCCCAGGCGATGAGATACCCGGCAACACCATTTTCATTTTCCGCAACAATGCAGAGGGCATCAGGGCGATGGATATCGGCAAGGAAAAATGAGCGGCGCCAGGGGTTGGGAAAGGTGTGCTGTTCAATCTCCATCACCCGGTCAAGGTCCTTTTCCTGCATTTGACGGATTGAAAGCATCCGATTTACCGCCTAACGAATCAACACCGCCTTGGTAATCAAGGCATCACCCTCACCGCTACTTTGGGTCTTTAAGCGGATGAAGTATATTCCCTGAGCAAGGGTTCTGCCGGTATTGTCCTTGCCATCCCAGACGAAAGTGTATCTGGCAGGAGCCATCTTTGAATTGAGGAGATTGCGCACCTCTCTGCCAGTGATGTCAAAGACCCCCAATTTCACCTGAGCCGGATTGGGCAGGCTAAATTTTATCCAGGCTCTTTCCTTCATCGGGTTGGGATTGAGGTTCAGTTCAAGCCTGTTGATACTTGAGAACTCTGCCCCTTCATCAATACCGGTCAGCGGCTCACCGGTGATGAACTTAATTGCCCGTCCAGGAACGATTCCTGCTGCCCCGCGGTGATAATTGCTGTTATAGAGATACTGAATGGCGATTGACCGGCTCGGGTCCTGAATTCCGACTGTGGAACTTGAATAGCCGTTGGCAGTAAGGTACTGGAGGATTATCAGATTATCGCCACTCGGGGTGGAAATGGTGGTGTCATAGATGATGACCTCAAACTTATCTCGCAGGGTGCGGGGGGTGTAATAATACACGCTGTCGTATTCAATTATCAGGCGATGGTTGCTGGTGTCATGATAGTAATAAACAAAGCCGGTGTTGTTGTAGTCGGGATAGAGGTCGTCCCAGTTGACGCAGATAACTCCGGGTGGGGTCTGGGAGTTGGGCAGGGGCTGATTGGTGTAGTTGGGAGTGCGGTAAAAGCCCGGACAGAGCCAGCCATCAGCGGAGATGGAGAGGGAGTCGTATTCCTGACCGTAGAAGCGTAATGGTCCGAACCCTTCAGGCAGGGGAATAACCTTGACGCTGTCATTTTGTGGATACACCAGCCTGGTGCCGATGTCTTTTATTTCTATCCAGTTGAACTCCGGATGCTGGATGTAGTTAGAATCAATGTCATCATAAGCCCAGTAGAGTGCGGGCTGGCGTGGACCGTCAGGAATCGGGTCAATTGCACGGATTTCACCAACCGTAATCACAAAGGGTAAAGTCCAGGTGTAACCACCGTTAGCGGTTAATAAGAGGGTGCAGGGGATTGCGGTTTCAAGTGGGATTGTGCCGTCAGCGGCGAGAGTGAACGGGTCAAGATAATTTGTGCCGGTTGTATCCTTGGGTATGAAGCCGAAGGTGCTGGTGGAGTCAATGACCTGGAGCCGGGAATCACCCGAAAGCAGAACACCGCTGACATCATAACCATTTCCTAAACCGGTGTTGCGAACCGTGATTAATAGTTGCGCGCTTTCATTAGGGTCAAGCCTGCCGTTGCCGTTACCACCGGGTGGTGGGTCGTTGACCGTTTTCCCGGCATAAACCAAGACCGGCGTTCCCACCCAGAGGTTGATATTGGAGTTCCAGACCGAGTCAAGGGCATCCCGGCATTCAAGGTTGAAGCGGAGAATATAGCCATTGGGGCAGTTCTGGGCGACCGAGAACTTAAAGCCGCCCGAGCCGGTTAATGCCGAATCACCTGCAGGGATGTTGCCAAAGGGTCTGATTGAGTCAATAATGGTGATGTTCGGGTCGGTGGTGCGCAGTTTGCCGGTAACCGAGTTTGCACCTAACGAGCCCCAGTTTTTGACCCATACCGGCAACTGAATGGTCTCCCCAGGGTTGATGATGTGGTCATTATTGCCTTCTGCCGAGTCGTTGACCGTGCTTTTCAAGTAAAGGACATAGGCGGAGTTGGGTGCAATCGTGATTGCCGAACCAAGATAAGGGTGAAGGTTTCTGCCGGTTACCGTCACATAAAGCGAATCCCCAGGTAAAGTTGTCTGAATGGTAAACTCCACCTCACCAGAACTGTTGGTATGACCAACATAATAGACCGAGGTGTCATTTTTTGCCATCACGCACACCTGGGCATCTAAAACCGGGTTGGTGCCGTCGGTAACAGCAACTTCAAAGGGAAATGAGCCAATCAGGACTGTTGCCGGATGATTGACAGTCAGCCCCTGTGGTGTCTTTGACCAGATGTTCAGTTCCGGCTCACCGAAGTTGTTGAACATATAGATTTCCTCTTCGCTAATCTGGTCGGGCAGGGGATAGGCAAGGAGCATAAAAAGTTTTCCTGCCTGGGTGCACTGGGCAAAGGTATAATTAAGGCTGTCAGCATAGGCAAAGAATGTGCCGGCAGCAAGGGAGTCGTTGTAACCGGAATAACTCACCTCAGATGAGCCAAAATAGCCGCAGCCTCCCTTTTCCTCACCAGCCTTGACCCAGGTTTCGGCATGGCAGTCGTGCGGTTCGTCAAAGTTGCCGGAAAGGCAGGTGGGTGCAATCACCATTGGCAGCATCCTGCCGTTGTTCAGGTTGTAAACCCTTGAGTTGTACCATGCAGGGCTGACATTTGCCCAGCCAGAATCCAACCCATGCCCGCGATAGAGCATCCAGGAGCGACCTGAATTCAGGGAGTCGGTCAGAGCTTGAGCGGTGTTCAAGCCCCAGCGCTGAAAAAGGGTGTCAAACTGGGTAAAGGGTCTCCCCAGCACATAGTTGCGGATTCTGAGTACCACGGTCCAGAACCTGCCGGGATTACCGCTTTCATACCCGGCAACCGCACAGACCTTGTTGAACCAAACGGTATCTTCAAGATAAGGCGCCATCTCATATTTATAAAGTTTATTCATCACCGCCTCGGCCTCGGTGCGGGTGCGGACGCAGGCGCGGGCAATGAACAGGTCGGCAAGGATGTCATTGCCCTCGTGCAATGAGTAGTAAAGGTCAGATGCATCAGAATGACCTGGCCAGTGGTTGCAGCGGACATAATCGGGCGCATCACCAACGAGAAGGACATACTCGGGCGGATAGGGCCAGTTGTTATAGGCGTTATTGATATAGGAGTAGATGAGCGCGGTATCGTTGCCGCCAATCTGAGATGTGGTGACAACCTTTGTGCGCCAGCCCTTGCGCTGTTTCCAGCGGGCAAAGGGTTCAACCGCACTAACAAAACTGTCATAAACGATTATCAGGTAACTGCCATTTTCCGCACTCATCTTCGGTCTTAAAAACCGGTAATTGGCGATGAACGATTTATAAAGCGGCTCAAAGGCGCGGGAGAGTTTCTGACTCCTGCGGAACTTGACATTGATATTTGACCGACCCTCATAGCGCAGTTCCACCTGGAGGCGCCGGGCAATTTGGAGTTCGCCGGAAACCGGATTGAACCTGACCGGCTGCAGGATTAGTTGCACCAGCCTGAAGTCCCGCATTATCATCGGCGCGCTTGTCCGGCAGGAGACATCGGGATAGAACTCATCGGTTGAATAGCGCTTCTCATCAATGACAAACGGCTGAGGCTCGCCCTCCTCAGGCATTGGTGCCTGGGCAGGATAGATATTAAAACCCTTCAAAGTTACCGTCTCTTCGGCGATGAGCCGCAAGGAGACATCCTTGTCATCAGGAATCGCAATGAACCTTGAAACCACGGGCAGTTCTGGTGAACCAACCTGGGTAAGAACACCGCCAGCAGCGATGTTAAGTGTCAGGGTTTGAAAGAACCGGTTATCAACCTTGATGGAGTCAACATAAATGCCTTCAAGGTTGAGTTCAACAACAGTTTTCTCCTCGTTTGAACTTATTACCTTGAACTCTGCCGGCTTTTCCTGTCCACCTGGCTCAAATGGCAGCCAGCCGGCAATGGCGCCTGACAGCGCGAAAACAAACAAGCACATCATCCTTTTCATTTTGCCTCCAGGTCAAACATTTGAATTATATTAACCCCGAATTCCTTCAGGTCAACAGGTCAAATAATATTGAGTGTCACACCTCGGTGGTTGCAACCAAAGATTAGGTCTCGGTCTTTCGTTGTACTATTGCAAATACAGGCAGCGTTGGGTGAAAGCGGAGCCAGGTAGTTGGAGTTTGATGAAATAGATGCCCTGAGCAAGACCTTCTGGTTGCCAGATGAGTTGGTGTA
>JBDRUF010000052.1 GCA_039801245.1 candidate division WOR-3 bacterium | reverse complement strand
ATCTGCGTTTCTATGAGTTGGAGCGAATGGGTTTCAGATGTCGAGAGGAGGATGTGATGCGGTATCAACAGGGCAGGACTGGGTTTTTGCCGTTTGGTTAAGTATACTTATAAGTATACAGATTGGGTGGCGGGAAAATTGGCATATTTCTTTGAATTTCAATGTGTTATCAATAAATTTAACAATTTTAGACCCCACCCCCTATACCGTCCCCCTAAGGGTTTTGCAGGTTGCCTTTTGGGCTGTTTTGGAAGGGGCTTTGCAGGCGGTTTTAGAGGTGATATTGATGAGGGCTTTTGGGGTTGCAAGAGAGGTTATGTCTCAGACCGGTTTCAGGTGCGCTATTTAGGCTCTCTTAAAAGTGGGAAGGAGGTTTCTCTTTTGGGTTGCATATAGGAGCGGTTATAGAGGAGCTATAATGGCGGTTTGCAGGATAACCTGAGGTTCAGGAGGGGCTGTTTTCCCCCTGACATTTTCTGTGATTAGTTGACCGGATGGATGAGGAAGGGTATTATTTTCTGAATGGTTGATGAGTTCACCCAAAGACGGAAAAGGATGGTTGAGGAGCAGATTGTGGCAAGGGGGGTAAGGGACAGGCGGGTTCTGGATGCGATGCTAAAAGTTCCGCGGCATCTTTTTGTTCCTGAGGGTTTTGTGCATCAGGCTTATGAGGATTATCCTTTGCCCATCGGTCAGGGTCAGACCATCTCCCAGCCCTATATTGTTGCCGCAATGACCGAGGCGCTGCAGGTGGAGAAGACCAGTCGGGTTCTGGAGATTGGCACCGGCTCCGGTTATCAGACCGCAATTCTGGCAGAACTGGCAGATATGGTCTATACGGTTGAGATTATTGAGGAGCTTTCGCTGGCGGCGCGCAGGGTGTTAAACCGGCTTGATTACCGCAACATCAGGTTTAGGGTTGGTGATGGGAATGAGGGGTGGAAGGAGTTTGCACCGTTTGACCGGGTGATGGTAACCGCAGCAGCCGAGAACATCCCTTACGCCCTGATTGAGCAGTTGGTTGAGGGTGGAAGGATGGTGGTGCCGGTGGGCTCTTATGGGGGTCAGAGCCTAATCTTGGGTGTGAAGCATAAGAGCCGATTGGTTCAGCGCCATCTGATGGATGTGGTTTTTGTGCCTTTGGTCAAGGGCAAGCCCTCTGTTGACTCAGGATGATATTCGTTTATATTGTGATTGACGGGGCGTAGCGCAGTTGGTTTAGCGCGCTTGGTTCGGGACCAAGAGGTCGCTGGTTCAAATCCAGTCGCCCCGATTTCAATATGAGGAATAAGGCAAAGCCGGTAAAGGTCAGACCGCTTATCTCCGCAGAGCGGATAAGGCGCCGGGTGAGGGAACTGGCAAAGGAGATTTCAAGGGATTATGCGGGTAAGGAGGTCCTCTTGGTCGGGCTGCTTAAGGGCTCCTGGGTCTTTCTTGCTGACCTTGTGAGGTGTCTTGAGGTGCCGGTTCAGGTTGATTTCATCAGCGCTGCCAGTTATGGCTCAAGAAAGGAGTCAAGAGGTTTGGTCAGGGTTGACCTTGATTTGAGGGCAAGGGTTAAGGGCAGGGATGTGTTAGTTGTTGAGGACATTGTTGATACCGGTCTTACCCTTAAGTCTGTTTTGCAGAGGCTGAAGAGGCGCAGACCCAAGAGTGTGAGGGTTTGTGCCCTTCTGGACAAGCCCTCCAGGCGTAAGGTTGAGGTGGAGCCGGATTATGTTGGGTTTAAGGTGCCGGACCGGTTCATTGTGGGTTATGGCACAGATTTTGCCGAAAGGTTCCGGCAGTTGCCCTATATCGGTTATATTGAGGAGGAAGGATGAAAAGGGGTTCAACGGGTTTTAAGGAGTGGCAGGAATTTTTAAAGGTGGCAAGGGGAGAGGCGGAGGCGGATCTGGTTCTGCGCGGGGGTGAGGTTGTTGAGGTGTTTACCGGTGAGGTGAGGCGGGCAGATGTGGCGATAAAACAGGGTAGAATTGCGGGCGTTGGTGAGGGTTATAACCGGGCAAAAGCCTTTATTGACATCAGCGGGCTTTTTGTTGCCCCTGGGTTTATTGACGGTCATATCCATATTGAGAGTTCGCTCCTTTCCTTAAGCGAGTTTGCGAGGCTCTGCCTTGTTCACGGCACAACCGCGGTTGTCTGCGACCCGCATGAGATTGCCAATGTTTTGGGTATAAAAGGTGTTGAGTATATCCTCAAGGCAAGTGAAGGTATGCCGTTTGATGTTTTTGTGATGGCACCATCCTGTGTGCCCGCAACCAAGATGGAGAGTTCTGGTGCCAAAATTGCTGCTCAGGAGATTGAGCGGCTGTTTAAGCACCGCCGCGTTATCGGTCTTGCCGAGGTGATGAACTACCCTGGTGTCTGCTTTGGTGATGAGGAGGTGCTGAGGAAGTTGGCGGTGGCGAAAAGGGCGGGCAGGGTGATTGATGGGCATTCACCGGGTTTGAGCGGTCTGCTTCTGCAGGCTTATGCGGGTGCGGGAATTGGCTCTGACCATGAGTGTGTTGAACCCAAGGAGGCGCGGGACAAGATGCGGGCAGGGATGATGGTTTTTATCCGCGAGGGCTCGGCAGCGCACAACCTTGATGCGCTTTTGCGGATGGTGAACTACTTCTCAATGAGGCGCTGCTGTCTGGTTTCTGATGACATCCACCCCCAGGATCTGCTCCTGGAGGGGCACCTTGATGCGGTTCTGCGCCAGGCGGTTGCCAAGGGCTTAAACCCGGTATCGGCGATTCAGATGGTGACACTCAACCCGGCTGAATATTTCCGGTTTGAAAAAAGGGGTGCAGTGGCACCGGGGTTTCTTGCTGATTTGGTTGTGCTTGAGGATTTGAGCGGTTTTCGGGTAAGGATGGTCTTCAAGGAGGGCAGGCTGGTTGCCAAAGATGGCAGGGTGTTGGTGAAACTGCCGGTGGTGAAGGATAAGAGGGTGATGAATACGGTGCGAATAAAAAAGATGAGCCTGAGGGATTTTGCGATTAAGGCGGAAGGGGAGATGTGCAATGTTATCAGGGTTGTTCCGGGACAGATTGTCACTGAGAGGCACATCCAGAAGCCAACGGTAGCAAATGGCTATGTTGTCGCTGATACCGAGCGGGACCTTTTGAAGGTGGTGGTGATAGAGAGGCATAAAGGAACAGGCAGGATGGGCAAGGGTCTGGTTGCCGGATTTGGGTTGAAAAAGGGGGCGTTGGGAACAACGGTTGCCCACGACTCCCACAATATGGTTATTGTCGGCACCAATGATAGGGATATGCTCTTTGCCGCAAGGGCGCTTGAGCGGATGGGTGGTGGTTATGTTGCGGTTGCCGATGGCAAAAAGGTGGCAGGTGTTGCGTTGCCGATTGCCGGTCTCTTGTCTGATAAGCCGGCAGAGGAGATTGTATCAAGCCTGAAAAAACTCTTGGAAAAGGCGCACATCTGGGGTTCAAGGCTTGAGAACCCTTTTATTACCCTTTCCTTCCTTGCCCTGCCGGTGATACCGGAGTTGAAGATAACCGACCAGGGTCTGATTGATGTCAACCGGTTTGAGCGGATTGAACTTTTTGTCAAGAAATAGAATGTTTGTGGGCGTCATCGGTGCGGGTGAGGGTGATGCCGAGATAATGGCACTGGCAAGGGCAGTGGGAAGGGGTATTGCGGAGATGGGGGCGGTTTTGGTTTGCGGTGGATTGGGTGGGGTGATGAGCGCCGCCTGTCAGGGTGCAAAGGAAAAGGGAGGGCTGACAATTGGGATTCTTCCCGGTCAGGAAAAGGCTGAGGCAAACCCTTATGTTGACATCGCCATTGCCACCGGTCTGGGCGAGGCAAGGAATCTCATAATTATCAGAACAGCGGATGTATTGGTGGCGATTGGCGGCTCTTATGGCACCCTTTCTGAGATTGGGTTTGCATTGAAGATGGGTAAAATGATTATTGGGCTTAAGACCTGGGAGATTGATGGTATAATTCAGGCAAACTCGGTAGAGAAGGTTTTGGCATTAATAAAACCAAAGGAGGATAGATGAGTAAGGAGTTTTTGAACTTTATCAATGGCAACTATATTCCGGCAAAATCGGGTAAGACCTATGAGAACAGAAACCCGGCAGACACCGATGACTTGATTGGGACTTTCCCGCTTTCCGGTCCTGAGGATGTTAATGAGGCGGTTAAGGCGGCAAAGGCGGCATATCCCAAGTGGCGCTCGGTTCCTGTTCCCCAGCGCGGGGAGATTGTTCGCAAGGCAACCGAGATTATAATAAGGCGTAAGGAGGAACTGGCGCGGCTGATGACCAGGGAGATGGGTAAGGTTCTTAAAGAAACCAGGGGTGATGTCCAGGAGGCGATTGACACCGGTCTTTATGCCGCTGGTGAGAGCCGCCGGCTCTGGGGTAAGTTTGTGCCGAGCGAACTCCCAAACAAGGTTGCCTTTGTTACCAGGCAGCCGATGGGTGTGTGGGGGATGATCTGCCCCTGGAACTTTCCGATGGCGATACCCTCCTGGAAGATTTTCCCTGCCCTGATCTGCGGCAATACCGTGGTAATCAAGCCCGCTACCCTGACCCCGGCATCGGTGCATGAGTTTGTCTCGTGTCTCGCTGAGGCGGGTCTTCCTCCAGGGGTGGTGAATGTTGTTTATGGTGAGGGTGGGGTTGTTGGTGAGGCGCTCCTGAACCATCCTGATGTGTGTGGAATCTCCTTTACCGGCTCATCTGCGGTGGGCAAGAGGATTGCCGAGGTTTGTGGCAGGCAACTGAAGCGTTGTTCACTTGAACTCGGGGGCAAGAACGGACAGATTGTGCTCGCTGATGCTGACCTCAACCTGGCTCTTGAAGGGGTTATCTGGGGTGCATTTGGCACTACCGGACAGCGCTGCACTGCCACATCAAGGCTGATTCTTGAGGATGGCATCTATGACAAGTTTTTGGAGATGGTGGTTGAGCGGGCAAAGAAAATTGTTGTTGGCAACGGTTTGGATGAGAAGGTGGAGATGGGACCACTGGTGAGTGAAGGTCAGCGAAAAACGGTTCACGGTTATGTTGAGATGGGCAAAAAGGAAGGGGCAAGACTGCTCTGCGGTGGCGAGCCTTTAAAAGGTGGCGATTATGACAAGGGCTATTTCTATGCACCCACAGTTTTTGGTGATGTGAAACCTGATATGCGCATCGCCCAGGAGGAGATATTCGGTCCAGTGCTCTCGGTTATCAAGGTCAAAAATTTTGATGAGGCGATAGCGGTCCTTAACAGCACCTCCTATGGTCTTTCATCATCAATCTATACCCGGGATGTGAATCTGGCGATGAGGGCGATTGAGAGGATTGAGGCGGGAATAACCTATGTTAATGCGCCCACAATCGGCGCGGAGTGCCATCTGCCCTTTGGTGGTGTGAAGGAGACCGGCAACGGTCATCGGGAGGGTGGCTGGACCGCATATGAAATCTTCTCGGAACTGAAGACGGTCTATGTTGACTATTCCGGCGCTCTGCAGAAGGCGCAGATTGATACGGCAAGGGATTAATAGCAGGGGTGAAATACGGCACCGGTAATTGAGGCTTTAGACCTGACCAAGGATTTTAAGGGGTTTGTTGCGGTCGACCATATATCATTTTCGGTTGAGAACGGCGAGATTTTCGGGTTTTTGGGTCCGAATGGCGCGGGCAAGACCACAACCGTGAGGATGCTCTGCACCCTGACAAAACCCAGTTCAGGAAGGGCAAAGGTGGCTGGGTGCGATATCATAAAGGAGGAGAATCGGGTGCGCCGGGCAATCGGTATCATCTTTCAGGACCCTTCACTTGATGACCGTTTGACCGCAAGGGAGAATCTGCGGTTTCACGCCCTAATTTACAAGGTGCCAAAGACCGAACTCAAAGGGCGGATTGAGCGGGCACTGGAGTGGATGGAACTCTCTTCACGGGCAGATACCATCGTCCGCAACTTTTCTGGCGGGATGAAGCGCCGGCTGGAGATTGCCCGCGCCCTTTTGCATACACCGAGGGTCCTTTTCCTTGACGAGCCCACGCTCGGTCTTGACCCCCAGACCAGAAACCGCATCTGGGAAAGGCTTTTGGAGTTGCGCCAGGAGCACAAGATGACCCTTTTCCTCACCACCCATTATATGGATGAGGCGGAGTATTGCGACCGGATAGCGATAATTGACCACGGCAAGATAATTGCCCTGGACACCCCGGGAAATCTCAAGGCACAGATGAAGGGGGACCAGGTTTTTCTTTCCACGGTTGATAACCAGAGGGCGGTTCTTGAGATTGAAGAGCGGTATGGCATTAAGGCGCAATCTGATCGGGATAAGGTCTGGTTTCAGGTTCCGGATGGTGCACTCTTTGTGCCCAAACTGGTGCGGGAGCTAACCGTGGCGGTGCTTTCGGTTTCGGTGCGGCAGCCAACCCTTGATGATGTTTTCCTCAAACTGACCGGCAGGGAGATAAGGGATGAGGAGGCGAGCGGACAGGAGAAACTCAAAGGCACCCTCCGCAGGATGGGAAGGGCGTGGCGTTAAATGATTGACCCTGCCTGTATCTATATGGTCTGGCTCAGGGATGTGATCAGGTATTTCCGGGAAAAGAGCCAGTTTTACGGTTCAATGACCCGACCGGTGCTCTGGCTATTTATCCTCGGTCTTGGTCTGCGCGGGGGGTATAAGGAGATTGGCAATGTCAACTACACCCAGTTCATCTTTCCCGGCATCGTGGCGATGACCAGTATCTTCACATCCATCCAGTCCGCAATCTCAATCATCTGGGACCGCGAGTTCGGCTTCTTAAAGGAGATTCTGGTGGCACCGGTGCCAAGGACATCAATTGTCATTGGCAAAGGCTTTGCCGGCACAACCCTTTCTTTGATTCAGGGCTGTATCGTCCTTCTCCTCGCCCCACTGGTCAAGGTGAAACTGCCCTTAATCAACATCCTGCCATTACTTTTCGTGATGGCGGTAATGTCATTTGCCCTGACCGGAATCGGGATTGTGATTGCGGCGCGGATGACATCATTTCAGGGTTTTGGCACGATAATGAACTTTGTGATTATGCCGATGTGGTTTTTGAGCGGTGCCCTCTTTCCGATGAAGGGCATACCCTGGTGGCTCAATATTCTGGTGCGCATCAACCCTTTGACCTATGGTGTTGACCTCGTGCGCAGGCTGGTTTTGGGTTTTTCCTTTTACCCTTTATGGTTTGACCTCGGCTTTCTTTTCATATTCAGCATCATCACCACCGCTGCCGCAGTCTACTTCTTCAACCGCGGGGAATACTAAATAAACATATACGCAAAAATAGGAAAATGTGCCAAAAGCCCGGTCAGTGACCAGCCCAGGGGTCGTCCCGGGGACAGTCCCTCCCACCATCCCCATTGTTATCTCCTTTACCCCCTACCATTACGCTCTTAAGAGCATCTCCTGATGCCTGGCGATGGCTGTCCTTAAGAGCCTTTTTACTGCCGCACTTAGGGCGATTTCTTAATTCCTCTGCCAGTCAGGCTCAGAACCCCTGCCTGAGGTTATAGCCTGATTGCCGTCCCGGATTACCATTGAGACAACCTGTCAGAGGAACTCCTGAGATATCACCGGGAGGCTCTCCTTTCCCCTTTTCATTGCCATCTTTAGTGGGGTTTTCCTTTTTAGAATCCAGACAGAACTTGACTAAAAGAGGGTGGGAATTACAATCTAATTATGCGTTCTGACCTTTTCTGCCGGAGGCGGTGCCTATGAACCGGCACAATATGTGGGGCGGTTCGCTCCATAAAAATTGGTCAGGCGCTCTTTTTCTAATCCCTACTAAAAAATCTCTGGCAGGAGGCAGGATATGAGCGCCCGTTTTCGGGTGGTCTGCCCGAATTTTACCAGAGGCGCGCTCCTGGTCAGAGGTTTAAAGTCCGGTTCGTTCCTTAACCTTATTAACCCAAAACAATAGGAGGTAAAAATGGCAAAGAGATACGACTATACCGGTAAGGATGTCCAGGATGTTTATGATGGTCCTGGCGGTCTGCTCTGGGAGGCGGTGATGGGTGAGCAGATTCATTCCGGTGGACCAGAGGCAACCGACCGTTTGGCAAAGGCGCTCGGTCTGAAGCCCGGGATGCATGTCCTTGATGTGTGCAGCGCACTTGGGGCGCCGGCAAGGCACATTGCCCAGAAATACGGGGTGAGGGTAACAGGTCTTGACTTTACCAAGACGATGCTGGAGAAGGCAAGGGAAAGGACCAAGGCGGCAGGTCTTGACCACCTTATCACCTTTGTTGAGGGCAATGCCCTGGATATGCCCTTCAAGAAGGAGACCTTTGACGTCGTCTGGGGTCAGGAGGCGTGGTGTTATGTTACCGATAAGGACCTCTTGGCGCGGGAGTGCTACCGGGTTTTGAAGCCGGGTGGTAAGATTGGGTTTACCGACTGGGTGATAACCGGCAAGGTTGAGGATGACCTGCTTGCCAAGCTTTATGAGTCAATGGCTTTCCCCTATATGGAGACATTTGAAGGCTGGCAGGAGGTTTTAAGGCGTGCCGGTTTCAAGGTTCTTGATGCGCAGGACCAGACCGATGAGTTTGCCCGCTGCTTTGATGAATACAAGGTGATGGTTGAGGAGAAACTGAAGCCGACAATCCTGCAGAACTTCGGGGAGGAGCTTTTCCAGTTTGCGGTGAATTTAGTGAATATGTGGCGGGATGCAGCGCATGCCCATAAGGTGGGCAGGGGTTTCTACATCGGGCAGAAGTAGGGCAGGGCGATGTCAGACTATAACACGCTTTTAAAGGAACTGGGGCTGGATGTTGCCTTGCATGATGAGATGATTAAGGCAACCGATCGGCTGTTTCAGGAGACGGTGGGTGCGCAGAAAAATCGTCCTAAGGAGATGGCATATTTTGACCGGGTGCTTGCTGAGGCTCATGGCGCCAGGGTGGCAGAGCTGGTTGAGGAGAAAAGGAACGGAAAGAGGATAGTGGGCACATTCTGCATCTATGTACCTGAGGAGTTGGCGCTGGCGGCAAATACGGTTCCGATTGCCCTTTGCGGTGGTATTCAGGCGTCAATACCTTATGCGGAGAGGATGTTTCCCCGTGACATCTGCCCCTTGGTGAAGTCAACGCTCGGTCTGGCGTTTTCCAAGACCTGCCCTTATGCGCCGATTAAAAGTCTGGCGGTGGGTGAGACCACCTGCGATGCGAAGAAGAAGACCTGGGAGATTCTTGCCGGTAAGGTGAACTTTCATGTGATGGAGGTGCCGCAGAAAAAGGAGAAACTGGACTTTGATTTGTGGCGAGAGGCGGTTGATGATTTCAGAAGGAAATTGGAGGACCTTTCTGGGACAAAGGTTGATTCGGGGAGGCTGGCGGAGACGATAAGGATAATGAACGCAAAGCGCAGGGCTTTGCAGGAACTTGCCCAGTTGCGGCAGGCAGAGGTTGTGCCCATCAGCGGAGTTGATGCACTGGTGGTGATGCAGGCGGCGCTCAATGATGAACCGGTCAGGTTCACGGAGGCGGTTAAAAGGTTGAATCAGGAGTTAAGGGAGCGGATTAAAAATGGTATTTCAGTGGCACCCGGTGCAAAGCGGATAATGATGGCGGGCTGTCCGGCGGTGATGGGCAACTGGAAGGTGCATGCGCTTGTTGAGAGATCGGGCGGGGTGATTGTCTGGGATGAGAGTTGCACCGGCTCACGCTATTTTGAGCATCTGGTTGATGAGACCGCGCAAGACCTTGATGGTCAGATTACCGCAATTGCCGAGAGGTATTTCAAAATCTCCTGCGCCTGCTTTACCCCGAATCAGGAGCGGATTGATGCGATTGTCAGGCGCGCTCAGGAGTTCAATGTCAAGGGTGTGGTGCAGTATGTGTTGCAGACCTGTCATGGTTATAACATTGAGGCGATGAGGGTGGAGGCGGCGCTCAAGGGAATCGGGGTTCCGGCTTTGAAGGTTGTTACCGACTATTCCGAAGAGGATACCGAGCAGTTGCGCACCAGGATTGAGGCTTTTATTGAACAGTTGGCATAGGAGGGGGAATCAGGACCGGCGGGATTGACCTGGGCTCAAGAACAACCAAACTGGTGGTTGTTGATGATGGCAAGGTGGTTGATTTTCGGATTGTTGACACCGGGACCGAGCCGCTTTTGCGGGCACAGGAACTTCTCCAGGGAAGGCGGTTTGACCGGCTGGTTGCCACCGGTTATGGTCGGCATCTTTTGCGGGAGCGGCTCGGTACCCCGGTGATAACCGAAATCCGGGCACATGCCTTAGGTGCGCAGCACCTCTTTCCTGATTGCCGGACCGTGATTGACATTGGCGGTCAGGACTCAAAGGTCATCCGGCTGGAAAATGGCAGGCAGGTTAACTTTGAGATGAACGACAGGTGTGCAGCAGGAACTGGCAGGTTTCTTGAGGTGATGGCAACAACCCTGGGCTACACCTTGGGTGAGTTTGGTCTTGCTGCGCTCAGGGCCGATCGGGCGGCAGTAATAAACTCGATGTGCACAGTCTTTTCCGAGTCTGAGGTGGTATCGCTCATTGCCAAAGGGGTTGACAAAGACTCAATTGCTCTTGGTCTGCATGAGTCGATTGTGAACCGGCTTTTAGCACTCGCAGGCAGGGTCGGAATTGAGAAGCCGGTGGTGCTTTGTGGTGGTGTTGCCCGCAACCCCTGCATTAAGACACTCCTTGAGCAGAGGTTAAAGACAAAACTTTTGGTGCCGGCTGAGCCGCAGATTGTTGGCGCCTTAGGTGCAGCATTGAGCCTCAGGGAGGAAATTTTATGAGCACATTCCTTTTCCTTCTGCGTTTGGGTGGGAGGTGGCGGAGATGACTCACCAGCACCGAGACAGTTTGTCTCGTCCACCAGCCTACCCAATCCCGAGATTAATCTCTTTTAGCACTTTACAATCATTCCCTGTGTTGCGGCGTATTTTATTTTTGTTTTTAGTTATTATCAGTATCGGTGCCTTGGTAATAGGTTCGCTTCTGGGCAACTGGTCGCGAATCTATTACTTCAGTGTCCAGATATGCTTGTCCTGTATGGGACTGGTTTAGGATCTAAAAAGAAAGGAGTAAAGGATGAGGAAGATGTATATAATCGCAGCCCTGATGTTACCTCTGGCACTCGGGGCGACTCAACGGGTGATGGTAATGGAGGACTTCACCGCCACCTGGTGCACCTATTGCCCGGGTGCAGCAAGAGGGGCAGAAGAGCTGAAGTTCCGGGCGTTTGACTCGGTGGTGGTGATTGCCTACCACTCCTCATCCAGTGACCCGTTCTACACTACCACCGCTGCTACCCGGATGAGTTATTACAGTGTGAGTGGTTATCCGACGATGATTTTTGACGGCAGTAACAGGATAGTTGGCGGGCTTCACTACGGAACGATGTATCCGGCTTACCGGCAGGTGTTTGATTCACGCAAGAGCGTTCCCAGTCCACTGGATATTCACCTCGATGTCACTTACGACTCGGTCTCAAGAAGTGGTACCCTCACAATTGTTGTCCGTAATGTGAGCGGTTCATCGGTGAGCGGGCAGTTACACACCGTTCTGATTGAGAGCCACATCTATTACCCCTGGCAGGGAATGGATAGCCTCCACGATGTGGAAAGGACGATGTTGCCCAATGCCGGTGGCGAGGCGATAACCATTCCTGCCGGTGATTCGGTTGTGAGAACCCGCGAATTTACTATCAGTTCTAACTGGGTGGCGAAGAACTGCGAGTTGGTGGTTTTTGTTCAAAACAACTCTACTCGGGAGATTTATCAAGGGGCGATGACCGCGGTGATACCAACCCCAGCATTGGAGTTTGTTGGTTATCAGCCAGTCCTGCCAATGCCAGGTGGCAGTTTTGAACTGGTTTTGGGGCTTCGCAACATTGGTAGTGCTCCGGCGATAGGTGTTGAGGCGGTTCTGTCAAGCGATGACCAATACCTTACCATCGTGAGTGCCAGCACCACCTTTGATACTATCCTGATCGGTGAGGATGTTTATGCCAGCGCACCTTTTGTTATCAGGGTTGATTCCTCTTGTCCAAGTCCTCATCTGGCGACAATGGTGGTGGTTATTAGTAGTCGCCTCGCTTATGGCGGCGATATCAAGTTATTTGGTGACCCGCCAGCAGCCTCCCATTTACCAGGCGCGTACAACCCTGGTGATCGGTCGATCTGTTTTTGTTCCCAACCCTACGAGTTCAGATTTTTGGTTAGGGCAGCAGTTGGCCACATTCTATGCGGACTATGCCCGGCGGGAGCCAGTGCGTAATGCCACCATGGCTGCTTTGGGTTTGACCTGGTTACCAGATTATTATGCTTCTGCGGTGCCAAATAGCCAGCTTATTGAAATCGTAGTTACAGATACCAGCCCTGAACGGGCCCAGGCGGTTGCCAATGAGCTGGCTAACCAGTTAATTCGGCAGAGCCCGACCAGCCGCGAATCGCAAACCCTTGAGCACCAAGAGTTTATTCAACAGCAGCTTTATAACATTGAAGCTGAGATCAACAAAACCATGGGGGAGATCGCAGCAAAGCAGGAAGAGCT
>JBDRUF010000051.1 GCA_039801245.1 candidate division WOR-3 bacterium | reverse complement strand
CGTCCATATCCGGGAACACAAAGCCAGTGAATTTCCAATCTTCTCCCGGAGTTACAAATCTTAAATAATGGTCAAGCAGTTTTTCATCCCTTTCGCTGACAATCCAGGGTTTTTTTCTTTCAGGCGTTGGGTTTTTCTCGTAAAGCGCCAGCAGATAATTGGCAAGGTGTTTATAGAACTCTTTTGGCTCTTTCTGGTCTAAAGGCAGATGGAATATGCAGAGTTCTTTTCCCGGCTCGGGCTCAAAAGGACATCGCCAGCTGTGAAATCTATACTGGCACATTTTCTCTGAATTTACCCTAATCTTATAAAAAAGTCAACCCTTTTATCCGCCTATTTTGAGCGATTGGTAGATTTTAAGTGCGGTAAGCGCGCTTTTTTCCTTGTCCTTGATTTCCAGCATCAGGTCAAAATGATAACCGGCAAGTTGAAAAAGAAAGCGCCGGAAATGGGAAGGGTTGATGTGTTCAGAATGAGAGCCGAAACGGGAAGAGGGCTTCTGGGAACTGTAATCAACCATCGGCAATCCATCCCTTTTTCGCCAGGTAAGGGCGCATTTTTCAAAGGCGGTTCTTAAATCGTCGCCATTCGGATTCACCTCGTGATGAAATGAGTCAAAAAGGACCGGGATGCCGGTTTCTTCACTAATTTTCAGACAGTCAGAGACATTGTAAAGCCGGTCGTCATTCTCAATCACCAGCCGGCGCTTGATTGCTTGTGGCAGTTTTTCGTAGCGCTGGATAAAACGGTCAATGCTTTTGTCTTTATCTCCATAAACGCCACCGATGTGAATCTGAACCTTGGCGCTTGCAGGCAGGTTGAGCAAATCAAGGACATCGGAATGGTATTTCAGTTCACGAACCGAATTGCGGACAACCCTTTCATCAAGCGCATTCAGAAGGACAAACTGGTCAGGATGCATTGAGATGCGCATCTGCGCCTTTTTTATCAGCCTGCCGATAATGCGAAACTCCCTTTGAAACACCTTTTGCCAGGGAAATTTGCAGACCGGATGCGAGGCAAACGGCACAAGGTCAGAACTGATGCGGAAAAAGAGCAGGTTGTGTTTGATGTTCCATTCTATTGTCTTTTGCAGACAGGCAAGGTTGTTGGCTAAAGTCTGTTTGAACCTTGGCGTAGAATAGGAGCGGAGGCGAAAGGTCCTTGTTCCCCGGCATTCAAGGGAAAGGTTGATACAGGGATAACCGATGCGCATCAGCGGTCCCTGCCCTTGCCCGAATCGGCAATGTCTAAGAGTTCTGAAGGATAGGGGTTGAAGAAATACTGCTTGGCAAGATAGGGCTCGTCAAAGCGGACAATATAGGAGCGAATCAGGCTGACCGGCACGCTCAATGGCAGTTTTCCGCGGCGATAACTTTCAATCGTATCAAGGAAAAATGCCTTCTCACTTGCGCTCAGGTTTTTAGAAAAATAGCCCAGTGAATGCAAGAGGACATTGATGGCGCTTGAGTATTTTGGCGGGCGGGAAAGGGCTTGCGAAAGCAAGGGCTCATACTCGTTTAACAGTTCTTTTAGCGGGCGCTTTCGCGGATTGGCAACGATTCTGCCCAGCTTGCGCATTAACGCCTGATTGTATGCGAGGAGCAAGAGTTTGTGCCGGCTATGAAAGTCAACGAGCGCGGACATAGTTGGATTTGCGCGCAACGCGCGGAAACGGGCAAGGGCAAAGAGCCGAGAGAGAAAACCTTCGCGGATTAAGAAGTTTTTCAGCCTGCCCTCATCCTCAACCGGCTTAAGAGGAAATTTTGTCATCACCGCATTGCCGAAAAAGCCCCGGCGCATCACCGCCGGTCTAAGATTGCCGTCCTCATTATATGACTTGACATCCCTGGTGCCACAGGAAGGGGAGCGGGACTTCAAGACAAACCCGTCAATCTCCTTGAGCCCTTCAAGAAAGGAGCGGGCAAAATCCTGCATCAGGTCGGTAACATCACGGTTGGTTGCAGGCTGAATCAGGCGCGGCTGGTCAGCGAGATAAATAATCCGAATCGGCTCTCTGGGCACACCCAAGCCAATCGCCATTTCCGGGCAGACCGTAATCGGCTCAACAAAACCTTTTAAACGCTCAACAAACTCATCGCGGATAATCTCGCCGTTATACCGGCAGGCTTCAAAACCGAGGCAGCGGGAAAAGAGCACAACCGGTCGGGTTTCGTTCATAAAATGATAATAACAGCAAAGTACCTGATGGTGAGATTAGCCGGTTTTTTGAAGTAGAGTTTTGATGAACCCATCGCCCAAAATGGTGCCGAGCCTGCCTTTTAAAACTGACTGTTCATCAAAACGGTCAACCTCATCCGGCTCAAGCCGCGGGTTATAGATTGCGACCGGCACCGGTCCATGGGTGTGATTGCCTTTTGAAACCGGTGTGGGATGGTCAGAGAGAACCGCAACCGTTGCCTCAATCTGCCCTTCTTTTAACCCTTTCATCACCCGGGCAACAAGCCGGGAGTCAAAAAGTTCGATCGCCTGAATCTTCTGCTTTACATCGCGGCTGTGACCGGCCTCATCAGGCGCCTCAAGATGAAGAAATACAATGTCGTGGTCTTTGAGCGCATCAAGACAGGCATCAGCCTTGCCCTCATAGTTGGTGTCAATCAAACCGGTTGCACCCGGGACATTAATCACATCAAACCCGGCATAAACACCAAGACCCTTTATCAGGTCAACCGCAGATATTACCGCACCGGAAAGTCCATATAACTCTTTAAAAGTTGGCATCTGGGGCTTTTTTCCCGGGGACCAGAACCAGATTGAGTTTGCCGGGTCCTTTCCTTGAAGGGTGCGGTTGAGGTTTACCGCGTGACCAGGAAGAAACTCCCAGGATTTAAGGATGAGTTCGCGCAAGATGCGGGCAGTAGTTTCGGCATCAGGTTTTTTTGCCCTTGGTAGAAGTTCCAGCGCCTTTTCACCGACATAATCATGGGGTGGAAAGCATTCAACCTCAGGTGAACCGTTTTTCAAGACGCATAGGTGGCGGTAGGTGAAGCCAGGGTAGAATCTGACATCTGGGTTTGACAGTTGACGGTTGACCTCTTCAATCAAAAGCGCTGCCTCTTCGGTGGTGATGTGACCGGCAGAGTGGTTTTTAATCTTGCCCTCCTGAATGCAGATGAGGTTGCAGCGGAGGGCGACATCATCTGGCTCAAGCCGAACCCCAAGGCTTGCCGCCTCAATTACACCCCGACCCTGATAGTATTTTTTCGGGTCATAACCCAGGACGGTAAGATTGGCAACCTCTGAACCTGGCGGCATATCCTCGGGCACGGTGATAAAACTGCCGCATCTGCCCATTTTGGCAATACTGTCAATTGTTGGCTTTTTTGCTACCTGTAAAGGAGTCTTGTTGCCCAGTTCCGGCACCGGATAGTCTGCCATGCCATCGCCAAGAAAGATGATATATTTCATCTTGGCAATTTCTGCAAGAACTCCTTGAACCAGTTGTAGTCGGCAGGTCCGGTTTCGTAGTGCTCAGATTTTGTGTCCAGACCGGCAAGGCTTGGGGGTAGTTCCGGGTCAATCCCTAAGAGGCTTTTTATCTCTTCAGGAAACTTTGCCGGGTGCGCGGTTTCAATTGCGATTGCCAGTTGGGGTTCATTTTCAGCGCAGTAGTGCTCAAGTCCTGCCCAGCCAACCGCACCATGCGGCTCAAGAATGGTCTTGTATTTAGTATAAGCGGAGATAATCGTTTCCCTGGTCTGGGCATCGGTGATGCTTAATGAGAACATATCATTTTGCATCCTTTTAAGGTCGGGCATCTTGATAATATTGCCCTGCTCATCCATCGCTCCGGAGTAAAAGGCGACCAGTCTTGGTAGGTTGGAGGGATGACCGACATTCATCGCATTGGAGATGCATTTGCGCGAGGGGACGATTTTCTCATATCTGCCGGTTGAAAGGAATTTTGGGAATTCGTCATTCTCATTGGTGGCAATCACAAACCTTTCGGCAGGCAGACCCATCTGCCAGGCAAGCATACCCGCACACATATTGCCGAAGTTGCCCGAAGGGACTGAGAAGACCGCACGCTCGCCCTTTTCTGCTAACTGGGCATAGGCATAAAAGTAATAGACCGACTGGGGCAAAAGCCTGCCAATATTGATGGAGTTGGCAGATGAGAAGCGGATGGACTTTAAATCCGGGTCGGCAAATGCCTGCTTGACCAGCGCCTGGCAGTCGTCAAACTTGCCATCAATGCCAATCGTGGTGACATTGCCGCCCAGGGTTGTCATCTGCTTGCGCTGGCGCTCAGACACCTCGGCAATCGGGAAAAGGACAATCATCCTGATACGGTCAACATTGTAAAAGGCGCTGGCAACCGCACTGCCGGTATCACCTGAGGTGGCGGTGAGAATCACCAGTTCTCCGCCCTCCTTCTGGAGGATGTGGCGCAGGAGCCTTGCCATCATCCTGGCGGCAAAGTCCTTGAATGAGGCTGTTGGTCCCTGGTCGAGGCGCAGGAGGTATTTTCTGTCTGTTACCCGCTCAAGGGGAACCGGATAGTTGTAGCATTCATAGCAGATTTTCATTAGTTCGTCAGGGGAGAGGAGACCTTCGGTCCAGCGCCTCATCACCGCAAAGGCAACCTCAGGATAGGGTTTGCCTTTCAGGCTGAGAATCTCATCCTCGGGGATGACCGGTATCTTTTCGGGATTGTAAAGCCCCTTATCTGGTGCCTGACCAACTAAAAGCGCGGTGCGCAGGTCAACCGGTGGGGACTTAAGGTTGGTTGAATAGAAAAGCATATTTATGCTCCGGCCAATGCCTGGTCCAAATCGGCGATTATATCATCTGGGTCTTCGCCACCAACCGAAAGGCGAATCAGGTCGGGCGGGATGCATGCCATCTCCCGGCACTCCTCGCCCTGCAAGAGATGGGTGGAGATGGCTGGAATTGTTGCCACGGTTTTGATTCTGCCCAAATCGGTTGCCCGATAGATGAGTTGAAACCGGTCAAAAACCCGGCGGGTCTTTTCCGGTCCGCCTTTTGGTCTGAATGCCAAAAGGTGGGTGTAGCGGTTAACATCGGTGTCGACCAGGCGGAGGTATTTTGTGGCAACCTCATACAGGGGATGGCTTTTCAGTCCGAGATAACTCACCTCAAGAACCTTAGGGTGATTTTCAAGGAACTGGGCAACCTTGAGCGCATTCTGGCTGAAGAGGTCAACCCGATGCCTTAGGTCGCGCAGGTCATTTAATGTCATCAAGGCCTGAAACGGATGCAGGCAACCGCCCTGGTCTCTTTGGGGATAGCGCTTGAGATAGAGGGCAAAGTCCGCCTTCATCTCCTCGTTGGGAATGTTGGACACAATCGGCTGGCGGGCAATCACCGCACCTGCCATCCCCATTCCTGAGGTGCTCATCACCTTGGTGGCGGATTGAATCACGATATCAGCACCGAATGTCAAAGGGCGCAAGAGTGCGGGTGAGGCGATGGTGGAATCAATTACCATCGGAATCTGGTGCTCGTGTGCCAGTTCAATCACCGGGATGAGGTCAAAGAACTGCAAGCCTGGATTGGAGGGGGTCTCCGCATAGAGAAAGCGGGTGTTTTTGTCAATCTTCTGACGCCACTCATCAAGGTTTTGCGGGTTTAAGACCCAGCGCACCTCAATGCCCCGCTCCTGCATCTTTCTGACATTGAACTGCTGGAATGTGCCGCCGTAAATCTGGCACTGGGAGACAAAATTGACCGGCTCGTTGTTTGTGCGGACAAGGAGGGTGTCGGTGACATTTTCAATTGCCGCCATCCCTGAGGAGTAGACGCAGGCGCCCGCCTTGATGTCTGACGCATAGGTCTCCAAAAGGGCAAGGGTGTCCTCAAGATAGCCTAATGTTGGGTTGTGGATTCTTGAGTAGCACCAGGTGGGGATTTTATAGGAAAGGGCTGCCTCCAGTTCATCAGAGTCGCGGTAAGCCTGAGCCGAGGACAAAAATAATGGTTCAATGATTGCACCCTGATTCTTTTCAATCGCCTCTTGAACCGTGTAGAGGCCATGAACCGCAATGGTATCAAACTTCAGTTTCTTTGCCCGCAACCAGCGTTTTTCCCTTTCTGCAAGCAGCGTTTTCGCCTCTTCAATATACCGCTGAAGACCGCTGGATGCGGGCAGGGGTTTATTCATCATAACTCCTCCTGGTTTTTGCTTTTTACATCATAAAAGAGCAGGGTCTGACTGTCAATTAGATGCTTATAGCCAACCAAGGGCATTGCTTTCAGGTGCAGAGGAAATCTTTGTTTGTGCTTATTGCGAGAGCCAATTGGGTGTTGATATCAACCATCTCTTCGTAGTTAACAGGGAGGAACAAAATGACCGGGGGAATGGTGCCCCAGAAAAATTTGTCTTTTGGCTAAGTCTCGGATATGCGATACTTATTTCAGTTTAAGCCTTTTGAATTTAGTATATTTTTATGTATACTTAGTTTTTTAAACCGGTGGGTTTTAGTAAAAGGGGAGCGGCTGTTGTGGCTGGCAACATCATTGATTAGCCAAATTATTTTTCTTGACTTTAATTGTAATATTGGTAAAATTGTTTATTCTACCGTTTTGCGCGATGGATGTTAAGTTAAGGAGGATTTATGGCGTTAATAGACGAGGTTAAGGCAATCATTGCCGAAAAGCTGCCGGATGCGGCAGGAAAGTTGAGTCCGGACGCCCGGTTTCAGGAGGACCTGGGTGCGGATTCACTGGATATCGTGGAACTGGTCCTGGCGTTTGAGGACAAGTTCGGAATAAAGATTCCGGATGAGGACTCCCAGCAACTGACGACCGTGGGTAAGGCGGTTGAGTATTTAGAGCGGAAACTGCAGGAGAAGAAGGCGGCTGCCGGCGAGTCCGGTCAGTAGTCTTCTTATTGAAAATTTTAGCTGCTGACCGGAGATAAGATGGCAAATCGGCGCCGGGTTGTTGTTACCGGTCTGGGTGCGGTGACGCCTATTGGGAATGATGTTCCCACCTACTGGCAGAATCTCTTGAATGGCAAGAGCGGGGTTGCACGGATTAGCGCATTTGACCCCGGGGATTTGAGCGTGCAGATAGCGGCAGAGGTGAAAAATTTCAATCCGCTTGACCGGCTGGATGCAAAACTGGTGAAGCGTTCGGACCGGTTTACCCAGTTTGCCTTATGGGCGGCCGCGGAGGCGCTTGAGGATGCCGGGCTGGATTTGTCTAAGGAGGACAGGGATAGAGTTGGTGTGGTTGTCGGTTCTGGTATGGGCGGGATTGCCACCTGGGAGAAGGAGCATGAGGCATTTATCAAGCGGGGTCCCAGGCTGGTCTCGCCGCTTTTGATTCCGATGATGATTCCTGATATGGCATCGGGTCAGATTGCGATTGTTTACAAACTGCGGGGTCCGAATTACTGTGCGGTTTCGGCGTGCGCATCAGGCGCGCATGCCACCGGGGTCGCCTTTAGACATATTCAGGAGGGTGATGCGGATATAATGATTACCGGTGGTTCGGAGGCGCCGATAACCAAGTTTACGGTTGCCGCATTTGCCAATATGGGTGCGCTCTCAAAGCGCAACGATGAGCCCGAGCGTGCCTCAAGACCTTTTGACCGGCAGCGGGACGGGTTTGTGGTGGCAGAGGGGAGCGCGGTCTATATATTGGAGGAGTTAGAGCATGCCCTCAAGCGCGGGGCAAAAATCTACTGCGAAGTTGTTGGCTATGGTGCGAGCGCAGATGGTTATCACATCACCGCGCCTGACCCAGACGCATTGGGTGCGGCGCTGGCGATGAGGCAGGCGCTGAACGATGCCGGTGTCCAGCCTGAAGAGGTTGATTACATCAATGCCCATGGCACATCAACCCCTTTGAATGATGCGAGTGAGGTGAAGGCGATAATGGATGTTTTTGGCGCCCACTCCGGCCGGCTGGTGATTAACTCGACAAAATCAATGATTGGGCACGGTTTGGGTGCTGCCGGAGCGATGGAGTTTGTTGCCACGGTCTTGGCGGTAAAGGAGGGAGTGGTTCATCAGACCCTGAATTTTGAAGAGGCGGATGAAGGGGTGAATCTTGACTTTGTTAAGGAGGGGGCACGGTCAGTGAAAATCAGGGTTGCCCTGTCAAACTCCTTCGGGTTTGGCGGTCATAACTGTTCTTTGTGTGTAAAAACATTTGTGGGGTGAGGTATGAATATCATCTGCTGCATAAAACAGGTGCCATCCACCGAGACAAAAATCCGGATTAATCCGGCAACCGGACTGGTTGACACGAGCGAGGTGGAATGGGTGATAAACCCTTATGATGAGTATGCTCTGGAGATGGGTTTGAGGATCAAGGAGGCGCTGGGTAAGGGCAAGATAACCGCTATCAGCCTTGGTCCGGAGCGAACAAAGATGGCTTTGCGCACCGCGCTGGCAATGGGGGTTGATGAGGCGGTGCAGGTTTGGGATAATGCATTTGAAGGGTTGGATGGGCTTTCACTCGGACGGCTCCTCGCAGCGGCAATCAAGAAATTGGATTTCAATCTGGTCTTATGTGGCAAGCAGGCGATTGATGACGATATGGCGCTCGTGCCCCAGGCGATTGCCCATTTTCTTGGTATTGGTCATTGTGCGGTTGTACCCGAGGTGGAATTGACTCGGCTCGAGCAGAATGAAATCGTCTGCCACCGTGAGGTTGAAGGTGCAACCGAGGTTGTTTATGCGCAACTGCCCTGCCTGATTACGGTCCAGAAGGGGAAGTTTGCGCCCCGTTATCCCACCTTAAAACTGATGATGGCGGCAAAGCGGAAAGAGATTTTGGTCTGGGATATGGCAGCGCTCGGGCTCGAGCCGGCACAACTGACAAAAAGGGTTGTCTGTCTCGGGCACCGGTTACCACCAGAGCGTAAGCCCGGCAGGGTGCTGGAGGGTGAACCGGCACAGGTGGTGCCAGAACTGGTGCGGCTCCTGCGGGAAGAGGCAAAGGTTATCTGATGTTTGACCGGCAACTTTCCCAGGAGCGGCTTTTGGTTGGCATCGGCGGCAATATCGGTTCGGGTAAAACCACGGTTGCTCAGGAGCTGCGGCGTTATGGTGCCAAGGTTATTGATGCGGACCAGATTGGCAAAAGCCTTTTGCGTAAGGGTAGTGAAGAGTACAAGGAACTGATTGCCGCATTTGGCAAACAGATCCTCAATCACACCGGTCAGATTGACCGCAAGGCTTTGGGTAAAAAGGCGTTTTCATCCAAGGCAAGTTTAAAGAAATTGAACGAGATTATGCATCCGCCGCTGTTAAAACGGTTGCGCGAGGAGATTAGTCGGGTAAAACAGGGGTTGGTGGTGATTGATGCCGCACTCCTATTTGCTTGGGGGCTCCACAAGGAGATGGATGTTTCGGTCCTTGTAACCGCGCCGGATGAGTTACGCGTGAAGAGGATGGTAAAGTTGGGTATGAGTCAGGCAGAGGCAATGCAGCGGCTGAAGATGCAGGGAAGTGATACCAGGTTCTGGGCTCAGGCAGACTTTGTCTTGGAAAACAACGGTTCACTTGCCGAACTCAAGCGGAAAATCAGGGCGCTCTGGAACTTTTTTTATTCCCACCGCTTAAAAGAGTTAAAGGCGAAAAAGACGGGCGCGTGAGGCTTTCCCAGGTTCCCCTGCACGAACTGGAGATAACGGGCAGGGTTGTTAGAGCGGCAACTCCTTATATCCTTGAGTATAGTGAGGTTGCGGAGATGGTTGCGGACTTCTTTGAGATATATAAGCAGCTCATCAATCCTGAAGCGACCTTGCTCGGACAGCGGGAAAGGGAGGAGAATGCCGAAACTTATGCCTTATTTAGTGGCACAGGCGAAGTTGGCAGGTTTTATGTGGTTTATGATATTAACGAGACGCGGTTGGCGATTGAGTTGCCCCAGGAGCAGGCAAGTAAGGTCTATCGACTCTTGCGGGAGCAGCGTATCGTCACCCCTGACTTAGGTTCAATAAGAAGGATGATGTCGGGCAACCTTGCCGAAACCCTGGCGGCAATCTTCTGGCAGATTGGTGCGATTAAGGTGAGCCTTGGTGACTTAAGACCGCTTTTCAAGGTGGATGAGAACAAAAATTACAGCCCAATCTACATTGATGTCAAAGGGCTTTCCAATTACCCCGCAGTTTTGGACTTTGTCTTAAGTGCCAGTTCCCTTTTGGTGCGCAATCTTGAGTTTGATGTTGTCTGCGGTATTGAGGCGGGAAGTATTGCGCTGGCCGCTCTTCTTGCGCAGAAACTGGCAAAACCGATGTTTTTTGCGCGGAGGGAACTGCGCTATCCTGAGGCAAGTTTTTTTGAAGGGGTTAAGAGTCACCAACTTTTCCGCAAGAAGGTTTTATTGGTTGATGATACCCTTGTCCACGGCTGGACGAAAAGCCGGGTGATTGAGAAGCTGCGTGCCGCGGGTGCGCAGGTTGGGTTTTGCTTTGTCATTTTTGACCGGCAGGAGGGTGGCGAAGAGGAGCTGGCCCGCCTTGGTGTCAAACTTTTGTCTTTGACCAACCGGGATGCAGCCCTTTCAGAGAAGATACCACGGGAAATAAGTTTTTTAACCGACGGCGAATATCTTGAGGTGAGGGATTATTTTAACAACCCGGCTGAATGGCACCGGCGCCGAGGTCTCAATTTTTTCCCGGTTGTTAAAACTTGACTTTCTGGTTTTCCCATAAGATAATTAACTAAAAATTAATTGAAAAGGAGGTTGCATGGTTTGGCATTATGACTGCCCTTATTGCGGGGAGCCTATTGCCGTTGACTGGAACCGTCATCGGGATGAGACTGTTTGCCCTAAGTGCCGTGCCCCCCACTACCCCCCTACCCCTGACGAGGACCCTTTTGCCTACATAGTGGGAGCGAAATGGCCCCCCGAAATGGAAAGAAGTGTCATTGCCCGGAAAGGTGCGGGTTGTGCTGTACCCGGCTGTTTTTCCGATTACAATACCCTTGCTTATCGTAAACCCCTTTCTCTTGGTGGCAGGATTTGCGCAGACAATCTGATTCCGGTCTGTACCAAACATGCATTGGAGATTGCTGAGAAGGATTATGACAAGTGGGTGCAGGAGTTAAAGGAAGGGCAGGCAGAGGGCAAGGAAACATCCATTGGCCCTGGGTCCGAAATTGAGCTGCCACCCTTTATCCCGCCTGAGGAGAAGGGGATCAGTTATGTGCAGCCCATTGCCCAGGCTTGCGAAGTGCACCTCACACCCCAGAAAAGCAAAAAGCCAGCGATAATGGCGCCGTTTATGCGTGGTCGGGTGAAGAGGGTGGTGTTTGATTATGACTGGGAAATAAAAGGGAAGGCAAGGGTAAAGGTGTTCCTCTGTGCCTGGCCAAGAGGGGAGATGCCCTATCTTGATTTTTTAGGGAGTGAGGATTTCAAAGGGACCGCAACAGAAAAGGAGCACTCTGCCGAGAGGGAGGGAAAGGGTAATACAACACTTACCCTGGATTTACCCGCAAACCCTTCAGGACGCTGGGTGGCAGCGGTGGTTATCAGTGGTGATGGCGATTTTGGTGTTAAGGAGTATGTCCTTGCCGGGACCGATTGAGGTTGAGCGCGGATTTGAGCCACGAGGTTAATTCCCCTCTCGGAACCTCAACCTGCTTAGCGGTCAAAAGGTCTTTTACGGCACAGGCACCCTTTTTAAGTTCATCAGCGCCCACGATAACAGCATAGGTGGCACCGGCAATATCGGCAAGGTGCAGTTGCCGTTTCAGTTTGGGGTTGTCAAACGCCATCTGGGCAGGGATTTTTTGTTCCCGGAGCTCCTTTAACAGTTCCAAGGCAAAGGTTCGTTCCTCTTCACCGGTCCAGATGACAAAAGCCAGTGGGCGTCTGGTCTTTTCTTCCTTTACCGGCATCGCCAGGAGGGTTCGTTCTAAGCCGATGGCGAGCCCAATTGCAGGTGTTGGCGGTCCACCGAACTCCTCAAAAAGATAGTCATATCTGCCACCGCCACCAAGGCTGTTCTGGCTTCCCAATAATGGTGATACGAACTCAAAGGTGGTTCGGTTGTAGTAGTCCAAACCGCGCACGAGCCGGTCGTCAATCTCAAACCTGATATCAGTCTCTTTAAGCCTTTCGGTAAATTGAGAAAAATGTTTTGAGCATTCTGAGCAGAGATGCTCACGCGGCGCGGGTGCACCGGCAATAACTTTTGAGCAGGTTTCTTCCTTGCAGTCTAAGACCCTTAGCGGGCTCAATTGTAGGCGCCTTTGGCAATCAGGACATAGTCTATCCTTTTTCTCCTCAAGGAATACGACGAGGCTTTGGCGCAACCCTGCGCGGCAGACACGGCAGCCGATAGAGTTTACTTTAACAACACATTCATCTATACCAAGCCGTTGGAAGAATTGGACACCGAAATGAACAACCTCGGCGTCAACAAATGGGCTTGCTTCACCTATTGCCTCAATCCCCAACTGGTAAAACTCCCGGTACCGACCCTTCTGAGGCCGGTTGTAACGGAAACAGGGGGCGATATAAAAGAGCCGGCAAGGGGTCTTGAGCTGGTTCTCAATGACCGCCCGGACAACACCAGGTGTCCCTTCTGGCTTCAGC
>JBDRUF010000050.1:1165-12777 GCA_039801245.1 candidate division WOR-3 bacterium | reverse complement strand
TCCGATTCTGGGTGGCGCTCTGGTTGTATCTCACATTCATTGCCCCCCTTATCGGCATCCTCTTCCGCCGAATGTTCCCTGAAAGGGTTGTGTTTGTTACCGACTTCAATCAGAATCAGGTCGGGCTGTTGCGCTGGTGGGGTTTTGAATGCGCCCAAATTGTCCCGATCGATGGGCTTGAGGAGTGGCTGAAAAATAACTCGGAGAGTGTAGGCAGGCTCAGGGATTTTAAAACGATTGTTGTTGATATCAGCGACATCAAAACCGAACAGGGCGTATCCGCAATTGCACCAAAATATTTTATTGACTTCATCGGCATCCGTTCATTTAAGATGTCCGCCTATCTCTTGGGCCCTCACCCCCGTGCTATCGGACCCTTCGTTGCCGAAGGGATTGGCAGACGACTGAAAAGGATTGTGGATTTGACCGTTGCCATTTTTGCCCTTATTCTCCTGGGACCACTAATGCTCTTGGTGGCGCTATTGATAAAGGCAACCAGCCCCGGACCGGTCTTTTACCGGCATCGGCGCCTCGGAAGGAATATGCGGGAGTTTGATGTTTTGAAGTTCAGAACAATGTACAACGATGCGGACAAAATCCTTGAGGAAATCCTGAAAAATGACCCCAAGAAAAGGGCGGAGTTTGAAAAAAACTTCAAACTGAAAGACGACCCGCGCATCACCCCTGTGGGAAGGTGGCTGCGGAAATTAAGCATTGATGAACTGCCCCAACTTCTCAATGTCCTTGCCGGTCAGATGAGCCTTGTTGGTCCAAGACCGATTGTGGAAAAGGAGATTGAATATTACCTTGACTACTCCCTTTTACTCTTTCGCGTACCCCCTGGTCTGACCGGGTTGTGGCAGATTTCCGGCAGAACCGACACCACCTATGAGGAGCGGGTGCGGCTTGACACCAAATATGTCCGCGAGTGGAGCCTCTTTGGGGATTTGGCGATTATCCTTAAGACCATCCCGGTGGTTCTGTCCCGGAAAGGGGCGTATTAAGGAGGTATGATGATTATTGAGCCGCTTGATGTTGTGGCGCTGCGACTCGCAGAAGCCCGCTCCTATTTTTTAGCCCAACACACCCAGGACTTTGCCGCTCTCCTCGACAATGCCGGAATGACAGGTGAGGATTACATAAAGCGCCTTCACCGTCTTCGTCAGGCAGGTTTAATTCGCTCCCTTCATCTTACCATAATTGTACCCCGGCTTTTAGGTGGCAAATGGGTATGGGCGGCGATGCTTGCAAAAACCCAAAACCCGCTTGAAAATGCCAAGATTTTAACCAGCCGGTTGCCGTTTGTGACTGAAATTCTTATCAACTCCTGCCTCCCTCAGGATGTTGGACCAAACCTCGGCCTACTCTTCTACTCCCGTGACTTTGACAATGAAATCAGGTTCATCCAAGCCAGTTCTGGGCTGCAGGATGTTGAGGTGTTCAAGATTCAGGGGTATTCCTACCCCGTTGCCCTCCCCCTTTCCCGCGATGAACAGGGGTTTCTTAGGTTTCTGGCGAACAATCCCCAAGCGGACATCGGTGCTATTGTCAGCGCATTTGGTCAGAATGAAAACTGGGTAAGGGCAAAACTTGATCGCCTGCTCTGGAACGAGAAAAACCCTTCAGGCGTATTTCGTATTCAGGCGGATATTGACTGGTCGGTGGTTAACAACTTCGGTCACTTTCACTTCCTCCTTGAAACCGGCCATCGTCCCGAACAGATTGTTAAACTTCTTGGCGATGAGGGCTTTCAACTCATCCTTGCGGGCAGACCTGTCAGCGGCCGGTTTGTTGGTGTAGAAGCGGATGTATGGGGTCTATCTGACCTTTTGCGCCGGGTGGAGTTTTTAGAAAAAATCAACGGCATCCGGGTTGCGGGTGTGATTTATCACCGTGAGGTTCTGATTCACAGCGTCTGGGTGTTAAAAATTATCGGAGCCTGAACAGAAAAGGCTGGGCAGCTGCTTATTTGACCAATGTGATTTTTCCCGTCTGGATTTTTCCAGGGAATTGAGACAATTGGTAAAAATAGACACCCGCGGGTAGCCTTTCACCATTTTTATCTGTAAAACGCCACCGCAATTCGCTCTGGTTGTAATTATTAATTAATGCTACAAGCCTACCATTGACAGTCCAAACTTTCAGTTGGGTACCTACAGGAATTTTCATCCCCGAAAATTTAGGGTTAACGATGTTCTGCTCTAAATTATTTATTGGGAGTGATTTTGTGGGGTTCTCATCCACCCCGGGAGTAATCCCCCCCACATTCCCCTTTACCACCAATGCATAAGGTTGGCGGAAGGTATAAATATTGCGTGCATAAACCCGAATCCTCCATACACCTGTTAATGGACGGGGTAAGTAAAACACCTCCTCAACATTGCGCTCGTCCCACACACCTGGATTGGGAATGGACGCTCCTTTAAACAACTGATTTCCCCGGTAGCGGTTATTATCCGGGCTGATGAGTTCCAGATTCAGGTCGTTAACCAGTGCAATCTGGGCAGCAGGTGCACCTGCGGTATCGGTCCAGGCAAGAACTACCCGCAGCGGCTTGCGCCTTTCAATTGTCACCTGATATTCATCAAACTGACCGGTCTCAATCCCGATGGTTTCATCAACAAATGTCCAACAGACTGAGTCATCAGGAAAATGCATTATCTGGGATAGATTAAGCCTGCCCCAGCCAATCCTTATATCTGGAATCGTTTCTGCCCCGACATTGGTGTCGGTAGCACACAGTGCCAGCGCCCGCATCAGCGCCGAGCTGGGTGCATTTATTGCCCGCGACGGGTCAGGATACCCAAAAGGAAACCATCCCTCTTTCAGATACTGGCGCAAAAGTGCCAGTGCGCCGCAGGCTGCGGGTGCAGCAAATGAGGTGCCATCGCGAACCCAATAGGTATTGACACCTGCGCCCCAGACGGTACTAATGCTTTCTGCTGGTGCCACAATATTGGGCTTGATGCGTTCATCCCGTGTTGGACCGGCAGATGATAATGAATAAATAAGATTACTTCTGGTGCCATTACCGCAACCACCAACCGTTAAACAGTTCTTGGCACACCCAGGATGTCCAAGTTTATATCTTCCGCCGCCGCTGTTACCAGCAGCCCAGACCGCAAGAAACTTCTTGTCCTGCCAGGAGACCGCATCAAGCGTGGCATCAGCCAGCCGGTAATAACCAAGATAATCGGATGTCCCGACCGAACCGGAAATCTGGCGAACCGGCTCGCCCAGCCCAAGACCCAGCCGGACCGAATCAAGCATCTCAGTAAGGTTGTCAGAATAGATATAGTTGCCACTGGCGGTAGCGATATCAAGGAAATATATCCTTGCCTCAGGTGCAATCCCGTCAAGGTCGCTTAAATTTCCACAGACCGCATCATTACCTGCAAGGGTCCCGGCAACCCCAGAACCGTGATAATAAACTGCGCCCACATCGCCAAACGCCGCCTCCTTGTAAAGTTTATAGGCAACAATCTTACGATGGTCAGGATAGACTCCTGGTGCCTCCAAAGGCAGATTTGGGTCCCGGAACATATCATGCTCGGTGTTAATCCCTGAATCAAAAAGCCCGATAATCATCCCCTGTCCCCGAATCCCCTTTTCCCATACCCTTCTTCCCTGGATAGGGTCAGGAACAACCGGACTCCAGCCGCTCTGCAAAACCCACTGCACATCCCGATTAAAAGGGGCAAAAACCTCTGCCTCCTGAATCCAAGCAACCTCCTCTCTCTCTGCGAACTGACCAACTGAGAAATTTCCCATTCCCAATTGCAAACATGCCTCTGTTTCTCCTGGCCAGAAGGCAACTGTTAATGGACCTGTTGGCTTCCGTCTCAAACCGTGTCTCCGCAGTTCTGGCGCCAGTTTGTACTCAGGGAGAAAAGGACCAACCCAGTCAACCTGCCCGAGAATTCCTGCTAACCACCTTTTGACTTCATCATAGTTCATTTTGTATTTAGCCCTCGCCACCACTGTCTGATAGGCGATGTAGCATACCGGTTCAAACCCAAGTTTTCTTAATACTTCCAGCCACTCCTGCCTGAGGGGTCTTGAGAAATGAACCAGCCAGTATTTCGTGATTGGCAGTTGGTCAGTTGTTATTTTTGAATTTATATCTATTGTTATCCCGTTGGCAAACCTGATAAGTGATGCTGAAGAATAAGGCTCGGGCTCAAACCTTGCTTTATTCTTGGTGAGGTTTATTCCCGGTCCCGAGAGAGAGCAAAGTGCGAGCCCGAGCCAGAAGGCAAAATTCACAACTTGAGGATTTCCACAATCGCTCTGGTGACCTCCTCCATATCCTTCATCGTTAAATCACCCATATGGGCGATGCGGAAGGTCTTCTCCTTCAGGTCACCATAGCCATTGGAAATCTGCATTCCCCTTTCACCCAAGGCACCATTCAAATCCTTAACACTTATGCCCCGGGTATTGGTAACGGTTGTCAGCGTCACCGATTCATACCCCGGCTCAGGAAACAGGGCAAAATACCTCTTTGCCCACTCCCGGGTGAACCGCGCCATCTCCTGATGCCTTTTGTAGCGGTTCTCCATCCCCTCTTTCAGGATGGCGTCAAGCTGTCTGTCCAATGCCCAGAACAGAGATATCGCCGGAGTGGTGGGCGTCTGCTTATCCTTCTCATACCGCTTGAGCATCGCCTCATAGTCAAAGTAATAGCCCCGGTCAGGGATTGTACGGCATTTCTCCAGCGCCCGCTGTGAAACAATCGCCACCGCCAGACCCGGAGGCAAAGCCACACATTTCTGGCTTGAGGCCACAACCACATCCAGACCCAGCCGGTCAATATCAAACCAGTCGCCCATCAAACTTGAAACCGCATCCACCAAAATCAACACATCCGGATACCTCTCCCTTACCATCTGGGCAATCTCCTCAATCGGCGCGCGCACACCGGTTGAGGTCTCATTCTGCGTGATTGTTACCGCCTCATAACCGCCCTTTTTCAGTTCGGCATCAACCATCTCCGGCCGCACCGCCTTACCCCATTCCACCCTTACCGCTTCAGCCTCCTTGCCGCACGCCTGCGAAATCTTAAACCAGCGGTCAGAAAATGCGCCATTCACCGTATGCAGAACCCTTTTGCGCACACAATTTCTAATCGCGCCCTCCATCAGACCGGTTCCAGATGCGGTCCACCAGAAAACATAATTGTTGGTCTTGAGAACCTGTTTCGTCTTCTCAATGCAGCGCTGATTCAGTTCGCCAAACTCCTTAGAACGGTGACCAATCATCCACTGCGCCTGCGCCTTTAATATCTCCTCCCGCACCTCGGTTGGTCCGGGAATGAAAAGTTTCTTATGCATTTTTCCTCCTTTTATTTATCGCCAATGACCTTTACCAAACACCTTCTTTCCCTTGGTCCGTCAAACTCGCAGAAGAAAATCCCCTGCCACCTGCCCAACGCAAGCCTGCCATTCTCAACCGGTATCGCCTGAAAACAGCCAACCAGCACCGACTTGATATGGGCATCGGCATTACCTTCGGTATGGTGATAACCTCCACCTGCCGGCACTAACCTTGACAGGGTGTCAGCGATGTCCCTTGCCACATCCGGGTCATAACTCTCATTAACCGTTACGCCCGCGGTTGTATGCGGCACATAGACAAAACAGATGCCGGAAACCACCCCGCTTCTTTTCACAATCTCCTGAACCTCACCGGTAATATCAACCAGTTCGGTCCGGCTGCGGGTCTTGATTCCAAAGGACTCCATCAGCCAATAATCTTAACCCTTTCCTCGCCTCTGTCAAGCGTTCCAGCCAGTCATCCCCTTTTCCATCTGTCCGAGTTTCCCGCGGAATGACCAACCCTGGATGTCCCTCCCCTTTAGGGATGCAGGAGAAAAAGATTGCCGATATTGACATTCGTAAGATGGCGTTTTGCCACCTTATAACACGACTCCACCTGCTCCTTTGGGGTAATTGGCAGGTCATTCATAAAAAAGTCTGGATGGAATACCAGAAGGGAATAGGGAATCTCCTTGCTCAAAGAGGCAATAAATTCGGCGATTTTCCCAACCTCAACCTCATCCACATAACCAGGAACCATCAAAGTGGTAGCGGTTAGAACCGGCTCGGCTCTCTTGAAGAAAAATTCCTTTGCCACTAAGGCAAAATTTTCATAGGACTTTCGGTTGGAACACCCTGACAAACCAAAACTTACACCCTCATTGAACGCTTTTAAGTCAAACTTTACATTCCCCCCTGACTCAAATGACATCCTTGCCGCCTCCAGAACCAGATTCTCATTCCCGACACCGTTCCACTCCCAGCAGATTCTCACCATTTTTCTTTTCAAAATCTCTTTGGTGGCATAAAGGGCAAAAGGTAACTGGGGTTCTATTGAGCCACCAAAGAAGCATATGCATGCTACCCGTTCGTTTAGCGCCTCATTGATAAAATCATCCACCGACTTTTCTGGCGCTCGGGCTATCTCCTTATGCTGGGGGTTCTGACAGAAAAGGCAGTTAAATGAACAGCCATAGGCAAAAACCGCCAGATTGAACATCCCTTTATTAACCCTTGTTGCCGGGCAAAACCAGGCGGAACAGCAGTTGGTGGGAATCGGGTCAAGGTAGGTATAAATCAGAGCATTATGTATTGACACCCGGCTTGTCAATTTCCCGTTTCTCATCTCCCTTAACCCACAATACCCCTTCTCCCCTTCACCAATCTGACAGTGATGGACGCAGAGCCGACAACCCCTCCCATTTTTACTTCGCGGCGGTTCTCCGGGCAGACCGAACCTCTCCCTCACCTTCTTATGCGCATCGTAAATTACCGGGAGACACCTACCTAAATTTTCCCGCAGACAGTCAACGCACAAACCGAGAACCTGGGCACCACACTTCTCCTTCTCGCAAATCTTACAAACCATCACTAAAATTTTAACGCGCTAAAACAAAAATGTCCATTTTACAAGCAACTCCCCTCTTAGTTTCCGGTTTTCCGAACTACGAACCAAACATGTGGCATCAGTTTTGCCAGTCGCAACGAAAAATCATTTTAACCTTTGCCAGTGTATTATCGGTTGTAATCTTATACTCCCTTTTGCCTCAGTAATTTAAGAATCTGGGAGATTTCCTCGGTTTCCTGCTCAATTATTGATAGTAATTCTTCTGGGGTTCTGGTGTCTTCAATGACTTTCCGATTGGGATTAACCGCTTTTATGTCATAACCCTTTGCCTCAATCTCCTCAATCGGCACCCGCCAGGAACGCTCGCTGACGCCCCGTTCGGGCAGCAGGCGGAAAAAATCCTCAAAATGTTGAAAAGTTAACGGCTGTTTCTTGGTAACATTTATATCCGACAGGTCGTAATACCAGATTTCCTTTGTTGGCTCTCCCTTTGTAAAGAATAGCAGGTTGGTTTTACTCGCCGCACCGGCATTTACAAATACCTTGGGGGGTAAACTCACAATACACCACAGGTTGCACTCATTCAAAAGTTTTCTTTTTGTCTGGACAAAGGCATTTTCATTTGTTCTAAAAAGCACCCCTTCATCCATCACAATTCCACACCTGCCACCAGGTTTCAGACTGTCAATCACATGCTGGAGAAAGAGCACCTGCGTTGAACTTGTTTTATAAGCAAAACGGGTCTGGGCATCTTTTCCTTCCTTGCCGCCAAAAGGCGGATTGGTAAGAATCACATCAAAAAGAGCAGGCGCATCCTGAAATAGTCCGCCATAAACTTCTAACCCGGTTAATGTATTGCCATGCCAGATATGGGGTTCATCTATCTCTTGAAGCACAAGATTGGCAAGAACGATAGGATAAACAAGATTTTCTTTCTCTCGTCCGTAAAATGTCCTTGTTTTAAGCGTTTCTATATCGTAACCGGTCTTTGCCTTTGCTTTCATATACTGATAAGCCTGTGCCAGAAACCCGCCAGTTCCGCAACAAGGGTCATAAACGGTTTCACCAATCTGCGGGTCAATTACCTTCACCATTACCCGAATTACCTCGCGCGGTGTGAAAAACTGCCCACCGTCGTTGTTTTTCTCGCCCATCTTTTGCAAGAGCCCCTCATAAACCTGCGATATGGGAAAGATATGAGTTTCGTCAATATTCTCAACCGAAAGCAGATTAATCTTATCCAGAATATCCAGCAGATTCCTCTCGGTATCAATGCCGGTTCGCTCAGTAGCGGAAAATACCTCACTGATGACCTTCTGTCTTGGTGTCGCCCCCGGTCGGTTCTTCAGATTTCTCAGATATGGTATTAGTTCACCATTGACAAAAGACATAAATGCGCCCAAGGTGCTCGCCTGCAACTCCTGCCGCTTTCTGCCATCAGGTGCCGCCCAGTCCCGCCAGCGATAAGGGTATTCCAGCGAAGGGGTAAAAGAGACGCCCAGCGCCCTTTTCTCTTCGGCTTCATTCTCTTCCCGTTCATCCAGAATTCTTAAGAAAAGCATCCAGGTCAGTTCCGGCACATACTGCAAAGCACCTGCCCTGCCCGACCGGCGCATAATGTCACAGATGGATTTGATATAGGCGTTTAAAGACTGCGGTGTGGTGATTTTACGGATGTTGGCACTCATAATTTTATCCCCGGAATTTATCATGTTTGCTAACGGAATTTATCATATTTGCTAATTTCTTGTAGACTTTCGGTATCTTGTTATTTGAAAACCATGCTGGTAATTTAATGAGCGCCTCGGCTCGCGATAACTTCTCAATATTCAGCATCCCCTCCTTATTGGGGCTTTGGAGTAGTATTCTGTCGCTCCCAAAAACCTGCACCAATTGCTGGATTAACTGCTCTGATCTCTGATTTCCCGAATCTTGATCAATAAGGATGTAAAAAGGAATATTGAACATCTCTAGAATCTTTGCAATGTCTTGAATAGCGGTATTGCTGTTACATTCGATTATCGATATCCCCTGCTCATCCAGTCGAATACCCAGATTTTCAAGGGCTAAACTGCACGCTATTTTGTCGGTGGCGCCCTCAACTAAAACTACCGCGTTCGCAAAAAAGACTTCATTCACTGCTTCGTCGAATTTTGAAATAATTTTAAACCTGTCTGGCTCAGTTAAATCCAAATCCTTTCCTCTCCCAGAAAAAACTTTTGTTTGTCCGTTTTCCTTCCGAGTAATATAAATATTATTAAAATCAGCGATATTTACAAATGAACGCTCATGAGTTGTGTAGATCACCTGAACGCCGCCTACCGAAAGTTCTTTTAGAAGGTTATAGAAATTACGGCAGGCGTGAGGATGAAGATATAATTCCGGTTCCTCCATTGCGATAACCAGCGGTTTTCTAACTATCTCAGCATAAGCCTTTGCCACTGCAACTGCTAAAGCACTTTGTGTACCTGCTCCCATATCCTCAGCATCAAACTCCATGCTTGAGTCACGTTCCCTAAGATAAGGACGGACATTTTTTATTATTTCAATCGGGTCTGTTATCGAAAATCTGAGCATTAACTCCAACCCGGTTTGTCTTCTAACATAATTTCTTAGTATCTCTTCAGCTTTTTCCAAATCAGGTTTGATTTCCGATTCGAAGGAGGCATCAAGCGTCCGCTTAAATTTCTCCTTATTGGTGGAATCTATGTGAGATTCAATATGCTTGATTAACTTTCCGTATAGTGTCCACTGACTTGGCCTTATCTGCTGCGTTGCCTGCCGGTCTAAACCCAGGTACATCAATGCAACTTCGTTCTTCATATCATTCGATACCCTCACTGGGTTCGAGGACTGACCATACTTAACCGGCTGTCCTTCCTGATCTATAGCAATATATTCGCAAGTTTGTAAGTCAGCTGTCAATCGGAAACCGCACACACGCTGGTCACACTCTAAATGTCGATCAAAAATAACCTCAAATTTTATCTGTTTTGAAGTATCATAATTGTGAAAATCCTTTTCCGAAAATGATCTAACTGTAGGATATTTATCCCCGAGTATCACATCTAATGCGGAGAGTATATTAGATTTACCGGCATTGTTAGGTCCGATGAATGCGTTCATCGGACCAAGCTCAATCTTCAGCTCGCGAATCGACCGATAATTTTCCACCACCAACTTTTTTATCATAATTCCCCCCTGAACGCCTTTCTTAAAATTGCCTGCGGCAGGGCGTTGATTGTTTCAAGTTGCTTTTCAATTGATAGACGAAGTTTCTCTACATCCGCCATCTTTTCCTTTAGCTCCGCCACAATCCGCCGCTGGACGGGCAGGGGCGGGAGGGGGATGAGTTGATTAAAAAACTCTTTACGGTCAAGATTTCTTAATCCTGTTGTTGTGTCTTGAATTAGTTGCAGAACTTTTTTGGCATTAGGCGATTGTAAATAATAATATATATAGAAATAATCCACAATTTCTGGTATTACTCTTAATCGCATAGTGAAATTTGAGAATAAATATGTTCTATCGTCAGGGGGTATAAAAATTGCGCTCTTGCCAAGCAAATCTTTACTGCCGCTTGACGAAGTTACTAAAATATCACCAGGTCGCAATGACTTTTCATTTAAGTACCTACGGTCAACTTTTCTGCGCGCAATTTCATTATAAACCATTTTACCATCTTGAATATTGTTCGATCTTAAAACTAAATAAGACTCGGTTTCCGCATTTGGTTCTTCTCCCCAGATGCCGGATGTATACTCACACACCTCGCCCAGCCTTTTTCTTTCCCAGTTTTTTGCCTCTTCGCTTTCAAAGACTTGGCGCAGGTATGCAGAAGGGAGAGCCTTTACCGCCTCCAGTTGCTTTTCGCAGGCAGTTCTTGCCTTCTCAACCTCATCCATCATCTCCTTTATTTTCGCCACAATCCGCCGCTGGACGGGCAGGGGTGCTATGGGCACAAAGAATGATTTCAATCTCCCAATCGAGAGATTAGGAATTGTTGTCTCGCTTGACTGGCCGAAATACAATCCGAAGACCTTGAATGCCGCTTGCATCCAGTACATGTAAAATTCTGGCAATATACTGGCGTCTTTTTTTCGTAAACGATGCACATGGTTTTGGTGAAGACAAACATCAAGTTGTCCATTCCAGACAGCGGTTCTACCAACTTCACCTCCTTCGCAAATCAGCAAGTCGCCCGGCTTTAAAGTTAATTTAGATACTTCTTCATCTGTAAAATCCATATAATCCAATGTGGATAAATCTAACTTACCCCATAAAACATTAAGCGTACGCAAAAATGGTTTTGGAGAAATGCCCGCGCGCCTCATAGGTGACATTGCAGCACCTTGCTGTAATTCAAACACCTCACCCAGCCTTACCCATCTCCAACCTTCCGGCAGTTTATATGGTTCGTTCATTTTATACATTAATGGGTTTATGGGGCATTATGCTGCAAAGAGCCTGCGCTTGGTTTCGGTGATAATTTCTCTTGGTTCACCAATTTCTCTTAATGCCTGAATACCGCCTTTTTTAATTATCTCAAAGATGTGCGGGTTTTCCAGTTCGTCGGTGCCGCCGCTGGCAAACTGCCGGGCAATGGCAAGCAGGGTTTCCCGGACGCGATTTGGCAACTGGTTCAGCCATTCCTGGTGCTTATATTCCAACGCCTCAACCCTTTCTTGCATCGTCTTGGGCGCCATACCATAGGCAATCTCGGCTAA
>JBDRUF010000050.1:0-1155 GCA_039801245.1 candidate division WOR-3 bacterium | reverse complement strand
TAAAATATCGTAGAGGTCGTAGTTTTTCCGCGCCATTACTTCCTGCAGGAGGCGCAAACCAGCACCATCATCGGGCAGTTTGTCAATCAAACTTCGGCGCTTTTGCGGCTCAATCCAGAGTGCGCGCAAATGGTCAATTGTTGGTGCCTCTTTTGTCAATCGGTCAGCAATCATCTGACGGTATTCCTCAACCGTTACCTTTTTCATTCCAGTTTCATCTCTTGTTACAATATAGGTTCCGGCAGGATTGATATGGACCTCAAAACCTTCAACCCGGATAATTCTCTCCCGCTCTTTTTCTGTCTCCTCTTTCCGTTCTCGGGTCGGTGATGGTCGGCTCTTGAACTCCCTGCCTAAAAGCCGGGTGGCGTTGGTGTAGTCATAAACGCGAAACATCAGTTTACCCGTCGGCAGATGGATTCTTGAGCCTCTACCCAGCATCTGGTGAAAGGCGATGGGCGAGCGGACATATTTGAAAAATACCACATTACGCAGAATTGGCACATCAACCCCGGTGGTGATTAAATCCACGGTGGTGGCGATGAAGTGGCTCCTTTCTGAACCACGCAGGTCAGCAATGTATCTTGAGCCTTCGGCTGCCGCGGTGCATTTGAAGGCATAGGGTTCCAGCCTTTTCTGATTGTTTTTTGCACACCATTCCGCATACAGGTTGTTCATTTCTGCCGCCACCGCATCGGCATGTGTGTCCCGGACACAGAAGATAACTGTTTTCTGATGCGGACCGCCGGTTTCAAGGAGCATATTAAATAAGTCCTGGCACATCGCTGATACCCGGTCGGGCAATTGAATTTTATCTTCAAAGGTGGGCGCGGGGTAATAGGGGCGGGTTTCGTCCGGGAGGACCGGTTCGCCAGTGATAGCATCCCTTGCCTCTTTCTGGTCAATCTCCTCCTGGGTGATGCCGGAAATATCAAGATTTATTGTGCGGGTGACAATTTCACAGGCGGGTAGATAGCCGTCCTCAATTCCCTGTGCCATATCGTATTCATATACCGGTTCGCCAAAGTATTGCAGGTTGTTGGCGGTAATCTCCTCATCCGGTTTTCTTTCCTGTTCATTACCGCCTTCCCAGTAGCGCGGGGTTGCGGTTAAACCAATCTGAACCGCATCGGGATTGCGGCGCAAAATGATGCT
>JBDRUF010000049.1 GCA_039801245.1 candidate division WOR-3 bacterium | reverse complement strand
CTTGCGGTAATTGGGATAAATTTTTGGAAAAAGGACTGGGTTTTTGCCGTTTGGTTAAGTATACTTATAAGTATACAGATTGGGTGGCGGGAAAATCGGGATATTTCTTTGAATTTCAATGTGTTATCAATAAATTTAACAATTTTAGACCCCACCCCCTATACCGTCCCCATAAGGGTTTTGCAGGTTGCCTTTTGGGTTGTTTTTAATGTCGTCTGGGATGGGATATTGGGCGTTGGTTTTCTGGCGGTATTTTCAGGGGCGATGACGGTGCTGACAGGTTGGGAGTAGTGGGGAGAGGCGGTTGTCACTTTTCAGGTGGCAGGGAAAGCGATTGTTAAGGTAAGTTCAGGCGTTATCTATAAGGGCGGCGAGCTGTCCGCAGCCCGCCTGGATTGAGCCACCCTTTGATTTGCGAATGGTGACAGCGGGTAGATGGGGATATAATGTCTGGGCAAACCGTTTGACATCATCTTCAGAGGGCGGCTGGAATTTTGTGCCGGGGAAGGGGTTGAAGGGGATGAGGTTGATTTTGCAGGGGATGTTTTTTAAAAGTTTTGTGAGGCGCTGGGCATCAAGAGGCAAATTGTTGACACCCTGAATCAGGACATATTCAAATGTGAGTCGGCGTCTGGTGATTTTGACATACTCCCTGGCAGCGTTGAGGAGGGTTTTTAGAGGGTAGCGTTTGTTAACAGGCATAAGTTCTGAGCGGGTTTTGTCGTCGGTGGCGTTGAGGGAGATGGCGAGCCGCACCTGTAGGGGAAATTGGGCAATTTGGAGGATTCCCTCAGGGATGCCGGCGGTGGAGATGGTGATGCGCCGGGCACCGATTCTGAGTCCGTAGTTGGAGTTGATTACCTTGACCGCCTTTAACACCTCATCAAGGTTTAAGAGCGGCTCGCCCATTCCCATCAGGACGATGTTGGTGGGTTTGACATTGGTGGTGCGGATGAGCGCCTGAGCCTGTTCAACAATCTCAAACCATTTGAGGTTGCGCTTGAACCCTATCCTGCCGGTGGCGCAGAAGCGGCAGGCAAGGGAGCAGCCCGCCTGGGTGGAGAGGCAGATGGTGCGCCGGTTCTGGTCAAAGATGAGGACCGACTCAATCAGATTGCCATCCTGGAGTGTGAAGGTGCATTTGGTGGTTCTGTCCTCGGATTTGATGGTGCGGACGGGCTCAAGACGGCTGATATAGAACCTTTCGGCAAGTTCCGCGCGGAACTGTTTGCTCAGGTTGGTCATCTGGTCAAAACTGTCGGCATCCTTTTGATAGAGCCATTGGAATATCTGCACAGGGCGGTATCTTTCCCAGCCAAGTTTTTCACCTAAAAGGTTCAGTTCCTCAAGGGTATAACCTTTGATGTCGGTTTTCATCTATTCCGGTTTTGAGGCAACATTCAGGACCAGTCCGAGCATCACCATTGAGGCAAAGAGGGATGAGCCGCCATAACTGATAAAGGGGAGAGGAATCCCGGTGATGGGCAGAAGCCCCAAGAGCATGGCGATGTTGACAAATGTCTGATAGCCAATCATTGTGCCCAAGCCGATGCAGATTAGGGCGCCGTTCTGGTCACGGGTCTGATAGGCGGTGCGCAGGATGCGGTAGATAAGGAGGGCAAAGAGTGATAGGAGGACAAGGCAGCCCAAAAGACCGAACTCCTCAGCGATGGCGGAGAAGATGAAGTCGGTGTGCCGGTTGGGGAGAAACCCGAGCCTTTTCTGGGTGCCCCGGAGATAGCCCTTGCCCAAGATTCTGCCCGAGCCAATCGCTATCTGCGACTGGATTGCGTTCCAGCCCATGCCGTGGGGGTCAAACCAGGGTGCAAAAAAACCGATGATCCTTGCCCTTTGATAATCCTTGAGCATTGACAGGACGACCGGTGAGAGGAGTCCGAACACCGAGCCCACACCAAGGGCAAGAATCGCCCTAAAAAGGCGGAGCCGGATAAAGACAATGACCGCGAGGATGATGAAAAATGGCACCCAGAGATAAAGGGAGAAGCCGGCAGCAAAGGAGAAAAGGGGCATAAAGAGGAGGAGGATGTAAAGCGGTCTTAACCCCTGCCAGTAAAGCATTGCGGCAAATGCGGGCAAGAATATCAAAGCGGTGCTCAGGTCAGGCTCGGCGAGGATCAAAAGGATGGGCGCAAGGACAAGGAGGATGGGTCCGGCAAGGCTCTTGAAGTTGAACCTTATCTCCCGGCGGTAGCCTAAATACTTGGCAAGCATAAGAACGGTTGTTATCTTGGCAAGTTCTGAGGGCTGAAATGTAAAGGAGCCGATGCCAAACCAGCGCCGGGCACCTGGTCCGGTGCCGACAAAAAGGACCGCAATCAGAAGGATTAGGGTTAGGGCGTAAAGGATGTCCGCAAGACCGTAGATGAAGCGTCGGGGCGCAAGAAAGGCGATCAAGAGGCCGGCAATGCCAACCGGCAGGAAGATGAGCTGGCGGAGGAGATAGCGAATGCCGGCAGAGGAGTAGATGGCAAGGAGGCCAATGGTCAAGAGGAGAATGAGGGTAACAATCAGGGTGAAATCAAGCCGTTTCATTGTCCGGTTTTATTGGCGAAATAGGCGCGGACCAGTTCGCTGACTATGGGTGCAGCCACCGCACCGCCATGTCCGGCATTTTCGCAGACAACGGCAAAGACAACCTCAGGCTCTTCAGCGGGTGCATAGCCAACAAACAGGGCATGGTCAGGTCTGGGCGGGTTCTGCGCGGTGCCGGTCTTGCCCGCAATGGTTATCTCCTGGATTTGTGCTGCCCTGCCGGTGCCGTAAAGGACCACCCTGGTCAGGGCACGTTTAACCGCATTGATTGCCTCCTGCTGAAGAGGGATAACAAATCTCTCACCGCCGGGACAGAGAATCGTTCTGCCCGCAGAGTCAATATGGGAGACGAGCCGCGGCTGGTAATAAAAGCCGTTGTTGGCGATGCCGGCATAGGCAAGGGCAAGTTGGAGAGGGGTCAAAAGAATTTCGCCCTGTCCAATGGCAAAGTTGAGCATCACCCCCTGGGTCCATTTGCCTTTGCCGTAGCGCCGGTTGAGAAAGTCACGGCTGGGGATGTTGCCGGTTCCCTCTCCAGGAATGTCAATCCCGGTGGTTCTGCCCAGACCGAAGCGCTCGCAGAATGAGGCAAGGGTGTCAACCCGAATCCGCATACCCAACTGATAAAAGTAGGTGTTGCAGGACTGCTCAATCGCACCCAGGAGGTTGAGTCTGCCGTGTCTTGACCAGCATTTGAAGTCCCGGTTGCCATAACGAAAAACACCACTGCAGGGTAAAAGGGTGGTCTGCGGTGTTACCAGACCCAATTCCTGTGCCAGGAGGGCAACAAGCGGTTTGAATGTTGAGCCGGGCGGATAACCAGATGATATTGCCCGGTTGAAAAATGGTTTGGAGGGGTTAAAGACAAGCGACTCCCAGCGGGCAGCGTTTAATGGGGAAAGGAAGATGTTGGGGTCAAAGTCAGGGCGGGACACCAGACAGAGCACCTCGCCGGTTTTGACTAAAATGCCCACGACTGCGGCACGCTCATACTTTGCGGTAAGTTCATAGGCGAGGCTCTGGAGCCGGTGGTCAATCGTCAGATGGATGTCTTTGCCAGGAATAGGAGGCTCTGGTCTTTTTTCCAAAAGCGGACCGATTTCCCTGCCTCTGACATCAACCTCAACAAACTCAAACCCATCCCTGCCCCGCAGATACCTCTCGTATTTTGCCTCGATGCCGGTTTTGCCGATGTAGTCAAGGCGGCGATAACTGGTGTCGCGACTGAGCTCCTCTTCGGTGATTTCGCCCAGATAGCCAATTGAATGGGCGTAGAGATTTCTGTAAGGGTAGTTGCGCACCGGGTCAACACGCACGAGTACCCCGGGCAGCCGGAAGTTGTTCTCCTCAATCTGGGCGACAGTTTTTAAAGGCACATCCCGGCAGATGTTCACAGGTGCCGGAAAAGCGGCAATCGGCTCGAGCCGGCGCTTGATGTCCTCAACCGGTTGATTGAGAATGGTGCTTAGAAGGGTAAGGGCACTGTCATTGGTCTCTGTTGGTATTACCGCAACGGTCCAGGATGGTCTGGTGTCAGCCAAAAGGACTCCGTTGCGGTCGAAGATTTTTCCCCTTGGGGCTGGTAAGACAATTCTTCGTATGCGGTTGCGGTCGCTTAGCCGGGCATATCTAACACCGCGGAGGACCTGAAGGTAACCGAGCCTTAAGAAGAGCAGGGCAAAGAGGGCAATCCCAATCTGTGTCAGGCGCCTGAACCTAATTTTCACCGTTCCTTTTCCTTATAGAAAATCCGAGCCAAGCCAGGCTCGGCAAATGGGCTCAAGATGAGGGTGATGGTGATGGCAAGGAGAAGGGTGAGGGGTTGCGGTCTTGTCCCGGCAAGGCTCTCAAGCCCGGTTTTGAACAGTATGCCAATAAAGGTGAAAAGGACCGGCTGCCAAGGGCTGCGATAGAAGAGGTTGTGCAGGAGGGCAACACCATAACCGATTGTGCTATAGGTAAGCATCTTGATGCCGAAGGTGTTGGGAGTGACGAGGTCAAAGAGCAGCCCAGCAAAAAATCCCAAAATGGTGGCAAGGAGCCGGTTCTCATGCAGGGCAAAGACGATAAGGGCAAGGAGGGCAAGGTCAGGACCCTGGGGCAAGAACCCTGCCTGGATGATGAACAACAGGTACAGGAAAAGAAAGGCAAAGAGCGGACGCATACTATTCAGGAATCTTGATTTCCTGTGGTTTCAAATTGTCAAGCCAGGGATCGGGGAAGGAATCAAAAGAAAGGATGAAGACCTGTTCCAGCCTGGTGATAGGGGCAAAGGGTTCAACAAGGACAGACTGGAAAAGGGCATCCTCATTTTTGTTAACGGTTTTGACAACGCCGATGGCAAGACCTTTGGGAAAGATGCCGCCCAGTCCCGAGGTAATAACCGTATCACCAGGCTGAAAGTCGGCATCAGGAGCAACATAGTCAAGGGAGAGGAGGTTTTCGCTTGTCGGGCTCATCAGCGCTACATCCCTGGTACGGTTGTTCATCGCCGCAACCCGAAACCCGGGTTCAAAGATTGTCTGGACAAGCGCCTGATGAGTAGAAACGGCAATCACCCTGCCGACAATACCTTCAGGTGCGAGTGCAATCGCGCCGATTTGAATGCCATCAATGGTGCCACGACTCACGGTCAGAAACCTTTTCAAGGTGCCGAGGTCTCGGGCGATGATTGGTGCGCGGATGATTTTGGCGGCTGGTGGAGAGGTTCTAAGGGGTAGTTGGGATTTCAGGCGAGCATTTTCCAGTGCCAGTTCAGCGCAAAGCTGGGAGAGGCGGCGGTTTTCACTGCCAAGGGTGGCGATGGTTGTTCTCAAGGAGGAGATGGTGCGTAAGGGGAAAAGGAAGACGGTTCCCAAGGAAGAGGTGACTGTCAGTTTGAGATTATCGGGAAGGAAGAGGCTGATAAGGGAGACAAGGATTACCGACCAGGATATGCGGTCTTTAACCGAACCTAATCTTTTCCCCGGCATTGGTGATTGGTCTTTTCAAGCACCTTTTTCCTGCTATTTGGTGCGGAGTATCAGTTTTTCGTTGACACCGATGTTTTCTAAAATCCTGCCGGCACCACGGACAACGCTTTCAATCGGGTTGTCGGCAACATAGACCGGCAGGTTGGTTTCCTCCTTGATTAAGAGGTCAAGACCGCGCAAGAGCGAGCCGCCACCGCACATATATATCCCCCGGTCAACGATATCTGCGGCCAGTTCCGGCGGGGTTTTTTCGAGCGCAAGCCGGACCGCATCAATAATCAGGGAGACCGGCTCCTCAAGTGACTCCCGCACCTTGGTGGAGGTGATGTGGATGGTTTTGGGAATGCCCGAGACCAAATCCCTGCCCTTTACCTCCATTGTCTCTTCAGTACCGGTGGCATAGGCAGAGCCGATGGTAATTTTGATTGTTTCCGCGGTCTGCTCGCCGATGATTAGGTTGTAGTTCTTTTTGATGTAGTTGATTATCGCCTCATCCATCTCGTCACCCGCAACCCTTATTGATGCCGCATTGACCACCCCGGAAAGCGCCACTACCGCAATCTCGGTTGTTCCGCCACCGATGTCAACAACCATATTGCCGGTGGGTGCTTCTACCGGCAGACCAACCCCGATTGCCGCAGCAATGGGTTCGGAGACCAGGTAGATTTCGCGCGCACCTGACGCCTCAACCGAGTCACGCACCGCCCTTTTCTCCACCTCGGTTATACCCGAAGGAACGCAGACAATCACCCGTGGACGGACAAAGAGCTTCTTGCGCTGGACCATGCCGATAAAACTCTTGAGCATCATCTCCACCATCGTGAAGTCGGCAATCACCCCATCCTTCATCGGTCTGACCGCACGAATCCCCTCAGGTGTCCTGCCCAACATCCTTTTTGCCTCGGTGCCAACAGCAACAACGGTGTGGGTAGCCTCATCCACCGCCACGATTGAGGGCTCGCGCAGGGCGATGCCCTTGCCCCGAACATAAATCAGGGTGGAGGAGGTGCCGAGGTCAATGGCGATGTCATTGACAAACCTCTCGGTGATGCTGCGAAAAAAGGAGGAGATACTCACTCCAATAGCCTAATCTAAACCTTCTAATAAGTCAAGTTTGTAACGCACGGTCTAATCCATTTGGAATTAAAAGCGAAGCAACTTTGGTGTTGAGGGTGCAATTCTGCATAGGGTACGGTTCCCCGTTAAAAATGTGATTTTGGTTAAGTTGTTGATTTTTAATGAATAATGCATTTTAACGGCAAGGAGTAAAGTATAATTTTATGTACACTTAGTTCTGAGGATAAAAAGGGTTGAACCTTTCTCTTGACCTTTGGTGTTTGTTTTCTATAATCGTTTGTCTTGGCAGTGTTTTTAAATTTATGAAAATAAAGCAGTTTCAAGAGACAGGCGTTCTCTCCAAAAGAGAGCTGAAGGAAAGGGCGCTTTTGCCGCCTCAGGAGCGGCTGAAAAGGGGTCCGGTGGTTGTGGTTGAGTGCGTTGAGAATATCCCTTGTAACCCCTGCGCCTATGCCTGTCCGAGAAAGGCAATCACGATTGGGGGCAATCTGACAGATGTACCCAAGGTTGATTTTGAGCGGTGTAATGGTTGCGGTTTGTGTGTTTCCCACTGTCCGGGTCTGGCGATATTTGTTGTCAACTGGGCATATTCGGAAAAGGAGGCGACCGTTACCCTGCCCTATGAACTTCTGCCCAGACCTGAGGTTGGTGAGCGGGTTTTCGGTCTTGACCGGAGCGGGCAAAAGGTCTGTTCAGCCCGGGTGATAAGGGTGCTTGATACCAAGGCGCAGAACCGGTGTGCGGTTGTTACCGTCGCGGTGCCGAAGAGGTTCTGGGATGATGTGAGGAGTATCAGGTTGAGAGGAAGAGGTGATTAGCAATTTTTTGGTTTCACTGGTCTTTTTCAGTATCACGCCGCAATTGCCACTTTCCATCGCCACAACCGATGATGGTCTGGCGGTATTTGCCAATCCTGCGGGTCTGGGAAAGGGTCGCGGTCTGGAGTTTTACTACCTTTACAACTTTCAGTCGCAGGCATTTCTTAATAATAACAGTTTTGTTTTGAGCAACGGTCCAATAGGAGGTTTTATTGAGCCCAGACCATTGCGTTATGGTGTTGCCTTAGGGATAGGGCAGGATGGGTTTTTCGGCGGTATCCGTTATGTGAGAGACAGTGTTGTTCACTGGGATTTGGGCGCGATGGTGCGTCCGAAGAAATGGCTTTCAATAGGCGGATTGTGGCAGGGTGTGAACCGGGACTTTGGCAGGGTTGGTCTGGGCGCGGGTGTGAGACCATTTGGTCCGCGCTTGACAGTTTTTGCCGAGAGCTATCTTAACCCTTTGCAGCCATTTTTTGGCTTTCAGGCAGAGCCGGTTTCCGGGTTTGATATCGCCGCAAGGTTGAGGCTCGGTGGTGAGGACAAGATTAATTTTGCCCTTGGTGTCAATCTGAGTTTGGGCAGGTTCGGTCTTGGTTTTTGCGGGGTGCCGAGACCGGCGGAATTGGGCGGGATTGTGCGCCTGAGCCAGGAGTTCAGGCATCAGGTTTTTACCAGGGGCAGGAGGTATCTGGAGATAAACCTGCAGGAGCCGGTTGTTGAGGAGAAGCCCGGTTTCAGCCTTCTTGGTTTGAGAAGGGCAAGGACAACATATTCCCTCTTGAGGCTTTTGCAAAAGGCGGAAAAGGAGCCGGGAGTAAAGGCGGTGGTGCTGAAGGTCAAGAATGAGGATATCGGTCTTGCTCAGGCACAGGAGTTACGGAGCGCCATCATCAATCTGAAAAAGAGGAATAAACAGGTCTGGGTTTATGCCCAGGATTTGGGAATGGTTGGCTATCTTTTTGCAGCGGCTGCTGACAGGGTTGTTTTGCATCCCTTAGGGAGTGTTATTATCCCCGGTGTTTCGGCGCAGGCGACATTTCTCAAAGGCGCTCTGGAAAAACTGGGTTTGAAGGTGGAGGCGCACCGGCACGGCAAATACAAAAGTGCGGTTGAAGCCTTTACCGAGGATTCAATGAGCGCTGAAAACAGAGAGCAGTTGCAGGCGCTGGTTGAGGGCATTTATGAGGAGTTTTTGCTTGCGATAAGTGAGAGCCGCAATCTTTCAAGTGAGCAGGTTGAGAGTCTGATTGGACAGGGGCTTTTCCGGGCAGAACAGGCAAAGGCTTCAGGTCTGATTGACACATTTCTCTATGAGGATGAACTGGACTCAATGGTGAAAAGGGATTTCCGCGGCTGGGGGCGGCTGGGGGAGAAGGGGCTTGCCAATAAAAGGGATTTCAGTTATCACTGGGATGAGCCGGCAGGGATTGCGGTGATATATGTCAATGGCAGTATTGTTCAGGGTGAGTCCGGAACCGATTTTCTAACTGGTGAAAGGCGGGCGGGTTCAGAAACGGTTTGTCGGGCAATAAAGGAGGCGGGAAAGGACAAAAGAACCAAGGGGATTGTTTTGCGGGTTGATTCGCCTGGAGGTGATGGTGTTGCCAGTGACGCCATCTGGCGTGAGGTAAATCTAATAAGGGAGAAGAAGCCGGTGGTGGTGTCAATGGGAGGTCTGGCAGCATCAGGAGGCTATTATGTCGCCTGCAACGGTTCAAAGATTTTTGCCTTGCCCGGAACAATCACCGGTTCAATCGGTGTATTCAGTCTGCGCCTGATTACCGAGGGTCTTTATAATAAACTTGGAATCAGGCGCCAGGTGGTGAAAAAGGGTGAGCGTGCAGATGCGTTTGGTGATACGAGGGAGCTGACACCGGCAGAGGATTCAATGTTTCAGGAGCAGATAGACTGGTTTTATCAGGAGTTTGTGAAAAAGGTGGCAAAAGGGAGAAACCTTACCTATGAACAGGTTGATTCTGTGGCTCAGGGTAGAATCTGGCTGGCAAGGGATGCCAAAGGTCTTGGTCTAATTGATTCACTTGCAGGTTTTATGGAGGCGATTGAACACTGCCGAGAAAGGGCAGGGTTAAAAGGGGATTATCAGGTGCGCTTTTATCCACAGGCAAGGATGGGTATTGGTTCGTTATTAGGCGAGCGGCTGGAAAACATTTTTCTCGATATCTTTCGGAGATGAAAAGAAGTAAAAGGCCGGTGATTGTCTGCCGGTGTGAAGAGATTACCGAGGATGAGGTAAGGAGGGCGATTAAAAGAGGTTATTATTCACTTGAGGAGATAAAGCGGGTTTTAAGAACCGGAATGGGTCATTGTGGTGGCAGGGGCTGTTTGAAAATCATTGCCCGCTTGATTGAGGAGGAGACCGGCATTCCAGTGGCAAAACAGCGGTTCCCCTGCTCAAGACCACCGCTAAAACCCCTGGCTTTGGGTCTTTTGGCTTCATATAAATATGAAGAAAAGAACGGCTGATGCAATAGTGATTGGTGGCGGTATTATCGGCGCTGCCACCGGTTATTACCTTGCCAAACAGGGGTTGAAGGTTATCCTTCTTGAAAGGAATTTTCCCTGTGCAGGTTCAACCGGTAGATGTATCGGTGGGATTCGCGCCCAGTTCACCCATGATTTGACCATCAGGGTTATGCTCAAGAGCATCAAGATGTTTATGGAACTTGATAGCGAGTTGGGTGAGGACATTGAATGGTATGCGGGTGGGTATCTTTTCCTCGCCTTTGATGAGGAGCGCAAGAAATCATTTCTGCAGGCTATTGAAATACAAAGAAGATATGGTTTAAAGGTAGATTTTATATCACCTGATGAATGCGCCCGGATTGTGCCCGGTTTGAACCAGGAGGGGCTTTTAGGAGGTGCCTGGTGTCCAACTGATGGACAGGCAAACCCTTTCAAGGTAACATACGGCTATCTTAAGGGGATGGAGCGCTTAGGCTCAAAGGTTATTACAGACTCCGAGGTGAAGAGGATAAATATTCAGGGTGATAAGGTTGTTTCGGTGGTCACTCAAACTGGTGATGAGTTTTATGCACCGGTTGTCCTGAACGCTGCCGGACCCTGGGCAGAGGGTGTTGCTCAACTTGCTGGTGTCTTTTTGCCGGTAAAGCCTGATAGACATGAGGCGCTGGTTACCGAGGCGGTTGAGCGTTGTCTGGAGCCAATGTTGGTTGATTACCGGTCTGATGGCTGCTACTTTGTCCAGCATTATAAAACAGGTCATTTTATCGGCTGCTATACACCGGTGCCCATTGTCCCTGGAGACCGGATTGACGCTTCTGATGAGTTCATTACCGAGATGCCGAGGAGGATGGTGCGCCTCTTACCAAAACTGGCGTCGGTCAAGGTCTTAAGGCAATGGGCGGGTTCGTATGAGATGAGTCCTGATGGCAATCCGATTTGCGGCAGGACACCGGTTGAGGGGTTTTATGTTGCTGCCGGGATGAGCGGACACGGTTTTATGTTTGGTCCGGCTTTAGGCTATTTGATGGCAGAGTTGATTACTACCGGTAAATCGTCCATTGACATTTCTGAGTTCAGGCTTGACCGCTCCTTTGCCAAAGCCGAGGCGATGAAATAGCCCTACTTTCTCCTTGACAAATTTATAAAATTTATTATAATTGTTCTGTCAGAATGATTAATCGGGGTTCGTGGTTTGGTTACAGGAGGGTGGAAGCAAAAGAGCTAAATAATTAAAGGAGGTTAGAATGAGAAGGTTGGCTCTTTTGATGATAGTAATGGTCTTAGGTCTTGGTGCCAACTCTTTGTATGTCGGCAGGGTTGATACCATTGGGGGCACCACCTATGACTGGCAGTTGCAGGGACCGGCAAAGCGGACATTAGCCAATGCGCCCGAATATGGTCTGCATACGGTCTGGATGTATTCAGCAACAGAATACCCTTTTTCTGACAGGAATATCCGTTACAACTTTTATAATTATCTGACGCGCACCTGGCACTGGATAGAGCCAGATTTTATCTCTTCAGGCATAAATGTCTTTACCGAGAGAGCCGGGTTTGGCAATGTTCAGACAGACCCAAATTCCGGTAGAGCGGTAATTGTTGCCCATATTTCTTCAGGTGGTTCTATCAGACCGGTTCTTGTTCGCGATTACGAGCCAGGTGCCGGAATTTTTGAGTTCTGCTTAGGACCTGTAGGTTATCTCTGGCCCGTGCTTGCGGTGGGAGAGACTGGCTGGGCACATATTGCGATGATGGAGGATGCAACCCGGAACGGCATTTTTTATTCCCGAGTGGTCGTCTGGTGCCGGTGGGATGACCCAATGTTGATGTCATATTCCGGAGACCCATCATTCAATATCGCCGCTTCACCCGCATCAAATAAGGTTATTGTTTCGTGGGTTAAAATTGCCACCCCTGTTGATTCACTTTATTATCGCTTATCAACCGATGGTGGAGCATCCTGGTCTGACCCGATTGCGCTTGAACCACCACCAGCCTATGGCGGAGATACCCTGACATTATTTTCCCTGTTTGGACCATTTCCCTATTTTGACCGCAATGACCAACTGCATTTTGTCGCCGATATAATACCGGTGATTAATGATACTATGTATCTTGTGCCGGCTGGAATCTGGCACTGGTGCGAAACGAACAATCCACAATGGTCCCTGGTGCGACGGGCAGGATGTGCACCTGAAAATTTGAGAGGTGCGCTTGGTCATAATGCGAGTTATGTGTCTCATCCAAGTATCGGGGAGGATAATAACGGTAAACTTTATGTTGCCTGGGAGGAGTTTGATTCCTCCAATGTTGAGCCTTTGACAGGTTTATTGCGCTCAAACATCTGGCTTGCTGCAAGCAATGATAACGGACAAACTTGGGGCGAGGCATTGCAACTGACACCGAGCAATACTGTTTCCCACCGCTTTCCCTGTGTGGTTGACCTGATTATTGGTGGTGGCGCTAATGGAGATACAGTGGTGGTGATGTATCTGATGGATTCAATTGCCGGCTTCTATGTTTTAGACCAGGGACCGATGAGTTACAATCCAATTGTGTGTCAGTTTGTTCCGGTCAGTCTGCTTGGGATGGTTGGTATCAAGGAGGCTTCCTCAGTTAAGCGACAAGGTGCAATCTGTGCCACGGTTATTTCGAAAGTTATCTGTTTGCAGTCACAACCTTTCAATCGCAGCGAACGATTTGTTCTTTTAGATGCCCTTGGTCGCAGGGTGCTTGATTTAAAACCCGGTGCCAATGATGTCCGCCATCTTGCGCCTGGGGTATATTTCATCCAGACCGGTTCATCAATAGAGAGAAGGGTGGTGATTACAAGATAATAGACTTCTTTCTACAGGAAGTTGTAGGTTTTT
>JBDRUF010000048.1 GCA_039801245.1 candidate division WOR-3 bacterium | reverse complement strand
CAGCCAAAGCGCAACTCAAATACCGCGCGCAGGTCAACCAAAGGGGCAAAGTTCTTGCTACCCTCATCCTCATATACGCATATCATAGACAAGCATAGCACCAATACAATAACTGTCAAGTGTAAACCTTAACCCTTTTGCGCCCATTGTTTCCCGCCAATAAGTTCATAGTTTATTGTTCCTGGTTCTTGGTTTAACTAAAAGCCAAAAACTAAAAACCATTCTGATCCTGATAACCACCGGGGGAGTGACCCCCCTGGTCAAACTGCCATTCGGACCGAAGTGGAGAATTTCCCCTCTTTTATACAATATATTGTATAGAATATTGAATATATATACTACTAATAGAGGTCTCCGTAAGTAATAATTTTAACTTAGTTCAACAGAATCCGGTGCAAAAGTTAATGGGTAAAACCAACAATGCAAAATTCTGACTTTTGCATTTTTCACTTTGCCCTTTTAATTGCCTTATGTAATTTCTGTCCCTTTCTATTATTCCTTCCCCTCCTTCTGGTATTCCTGCGCAAGCGGGAATCCACTTTATGCAATTTGGGCTGAAACCCAAAGGGATTTCTCCGCAAAGGTGGAGATGACCCAATCCCTTTATCATTCCGAGCCCCTCCTTCGTCATTTCTGACCCCTCGCCCTGTCATTCCGACCGAAGTGGAAGAATCCCTTTCTCCGCTCGGGGCAGGTTCCGCGAAGCAATGAGGCAATAAAAGTCGCAAATGTATTTGACTTATACAGAAGGTTGACATTATTAATATCTAAAGGTAAACTAGAGTGGTGCCAAGAATAATATTAATTATCATTTGTATCTTTGGTGGTATATTAACCGTGTATTTATTACTAAAGCAGCAACAATTATTCGCAATCTTTGCCGGGATATGTTCGATTGGCTCGTTATTTTTTGTTTTATATGATCTTTTTGTCCGACGACCGAAAGAACAAAAGCGAATTCTCAGTGAAGTTAAAGAAATAAAGAGAATATTAATGGTAGAAGTGAATGCGAGCAGTGAGAATGCATTAGGAGAATCAGCGCCTCTAGATGACGAGGAAACTGACATGGAAAAAGAATCTCGTAAGAAATTCGAAGAAGGACTGGAATGCCATAAAAAACAAGACTACAAGGGGGCTATTAAGAAATACACAGAGGCAATAGAATTAAATCCAAAACTCGATGTAGCTTTTAACAATCGCGGTAATGCTTATTATCTTATAGGCGATACAGCCAAGGCATTACAGGATTGTAACGTAGCAATTGCACTGAATCCAAACCTTGCCGAAGCCTTTTTCAACCGCGGGAATGTTTATGCTTTCGATCGCAGATATTCCCTTGCAATTACCGATTTTACTAAGGCGATACAACTCAAGCCAGCATATCCCGAAGCCTATTATAACCGCGGTAATGCCTATTTTAAAAAAGGTGATTATAAGTCTGCAATTGCCGATTACGCCAAAGCAATAGAACTGAACCCAAACTATGCTGAAGCCTATGTTAACCGCGGATTTGTCTTATATGAGAAGGGGGATTATGACCCTGCAATCGCAGACTTTACAAAGGCAATAGAACTGAATCCAAATCTTGTCAACATGATGATAGGTTTGGGTGCCTGCTATCAGAAGAAAGGCGACAAAGAAAGGGCAAGGGAATGGTATTTAAAGGCGTGGGAAAAGAGAGGCCGGCTCACCTATAAACAGCAGGAAACACTGCTAAAATTGTTGAAAGAATTGGAGTAACATAAACATAAAAGGTTGAGGGAAACATTAGAATTTTCTATGGAGAGGCAAAATTTTGCGTCGCAATAATGCGAAGTGGATTCCCGCTTGCGCGGGAATGACACTCTCACCTTTCGTCTCTCATCAAGGAAGAGGAAAAAGAGACCCGGAATCCCTCAAAGACCGCTTTCCTCCCGAACCACGGATACGCCAATGAGCAACTCTCGGATACCTCTCTAAAACAGCAGAGGAAAAATCAGTCCTATCCTTGACAATGGGATAATCGGGCATATAATCACCCAAACAGGAGGTATTAAAATGAACTTAAACCTTCTCAAACTGGCGCTTGCCGCGGTAGTAATGGTCTGCTTTTGTGCACCAAAACCGAAAGCCCGTGAAGCCGATAAAGCCAAGAGGATTAGTGACAGTTTGATAGCAGAATACACCAGGGCGATTGAATCAAATCCAAATGAGGCTCAATCCTATTTCCGCCGCGGGAACGCCTATTATTCCCAGGGCGAGTATACCAAAGCAATTGCTGACTACAGCAGGGCGATAGAGCTTGACTCCAACTATGTCCAGGCCTATAACAACCGTGGAGGTGCCTATGCCAATCAGGGTGAGCATACCAAAGCTATTGCTGACCTGACAAAGGTGATAGAACTAAAACCGAATGAGGGCGAAGCCTATACCAACCGCGGTCTTGCCTATGCCAACAAGGGCGAGTATGACCCGGCTATTGCCGATCTGAAAAGGGCAATAGAACTTGATTCAAACGATGCCAAGGCGATGGCAATTATGGGCTTATGCTATCAGAAGAAGGGGGAACAACAGAAGGCAAGGGATTGGTATCAGAAGGCGTTGCAAAATCGTGACCGGTTGCCGGATAAAGGTTTAATGGTGGAGGGATGGCTGAGAAGCCTTGAGGCAGAAGGACAGGGCGCAGGAAAATAACAGTCCTTTGAGTTTAGTTGATTCCCACTAAACCGCAAACCTCAAATCTTGACAGAAGGAGGTGATTTTATTATAATGGTCAATGCCGAATCAGGCATTTCCTCGTTTTTCCAATTTGTCAATTCCGAATACATTATGCCTCTGCCTTACTCTCAACCTGATAGGAGCGCTACCGGTTTTTGCCAAAAAGGGGGATGCGGTTGGAATCGGTGGTTATGTTCATACCCAGTTTCTCTCTGATTTCCGCACCGGAGTTTATCCAAGATACAGTTTTATTCTCAGGCGAGTAAGGCTCAAGGCTGAATACAGCCAGCCGCGGTTTGGTGGAGAACTGGAAATCGGTGCCGATGAGTTGCAGTTAGAGATAAAGGATGCGTTTGTCTATTACCGGGCTTCGCCCGCTTTTATTTTTTTTGCCGGCAGAAGAAAAGTAGGTTTCAGCCTTGAGGAGTTGACACCGGCAAACCGGCTCCTCTTGATTGAGCGCGGGCTGACAAACAAGATGTTTGGTGATTATCGTTATCCGGGCAGGGACATCGGGCTGGCGATTGAGGGCGAACTTTTTACCGAGCGTTTGCCGGTTGGATACGCGCTCGGGGTTTACAACGGTAATAGGGGCAGGCTGGCGCGTGATGACAACAATGCCAAGCAGTTTGCCGAGCGTCTGACAGTCAGGGTTTTGCACGGGCTGGTTTTGGGCTTGAACGCAACCCAGCGGAATGATTCGGCAACAGGCAGGCTAATTAATGCCTTTGGTGGCGATTTTTCCTTTAAGTTCGGTCAGGCGCAAATTAACGGTGAGGTCATTGGGGGCAATTCTCTTCCCGGGGATTTTATGCTCGGTGGCTATGTTCAAGCCGGGTATCAGATTAATGGGTTTGAGCCCTGTTTCAGACTGGAGCATATTGTGCCAGACTGGAAAGGTGCGGTTGGCTCCCAGACCGAATTGACCATAGGGTGCAACTGGCACCTTGACCGGCAGTTTCAGGTCAAGGCAAACATCTTGACCGGACTTGGCGAGGCAAAGAGGCCGGGTATCAAAGGGCTTTTTCAGGCTCAGGTGAGTTTTTAAATAGGAGGCAATGTGAAGGAAAGGATTTTCCAGATGGTTTTATTAAGTATCCTTGTGATTGCGGGCGGGTGCGGTGCGGAATCGGCGGCACCGGTAAAGGCGCCGCTTGCCGGTATTATCTTTATCAACGAGTTTATGGCATCAAACCGCAAAACAGTGGCGGATGAGGCGGGTGATTTTGACGACTGGGTGGAACTTTATAATGACGCTGACAGCGCGGTTCATCTGCGGGCAATGTACCTGACCGATGACCTTGGAGTGCCGATGAAATGGGCATTTCCTGACACCTTTATTCCGGCAAAGGGCTATCTGTTAATCTGGTGCGATGGCGAGTTCAAGGAGGGCAAGTTGCACACCTCTTTCAAACTGAACGCATCCGGCGAGCAGATTGGGCTTTACTGGACCGATGGCAATAGGCTGGGAATAGTTGACACCTTAACCTACCCTTTGCAGGCAAGGGACACATCCTTTGGCAGGCTACCTGATGGCGGTCAATGGACATTTATGACCGTTCCCACTCCAGGCGAGGCAAACAGTTCCGGCATCTCTGATTATCAAGGGGTTCTCTTTATCAATGAGTTTATGGCGTCAAATCAGACAACGATTGCTGACGAGGTGGGTGATTACGATGACTGGATTGAGATTTACAATGCGGGTGATTCAGTGATTAATCTCAAAGGGATGAGCCTGAGCGACGACCTTTCCGTACCAGACAAATGGAGGTTTCCTGATGTGACGATTCCGGCAAAGGGTTTTATCCTTGTCTGGGCGGACAACGAGCCTCAGGAGGGGCAGTTGCACGCCAGTTTCAATCTTGCTGCGGTTCAGGGCGAGCAGATTGGTATTTATGAAATTATGCGCGGGCATCCGTTGGTAATTGACACGCTCAGTTTTGGACCCCAGAAACCAGACACCTCCTACGGCAGAATGCCTGATGGCGGTTCAGAGTGGCTGTTTATGCCCACGCCAACACCGAAGCGGGCAAACCGGAGTGGAATGAAAAGATAATGTACTGATATGTTGAGGTGCGGGCTCTTCTTAATGGTTGCGGCGGTGGCAATAGCAGGGTTTTATGACCTGAACCAGATTAATGAAATCAGGCTTTATTTTGACCAGCCCAACTGGGATGAGATCCTTGACAGCCTTTATGCTGCGGGTGAGGAGGGCAGGCTGATTGGTGATGCGGTTATTAACGGCAGGCGGTTTGACTCGGTGGGGGTGAGATACAAGGGCAAAAGTTCCTATAACCCGGCGCGGCGCAAGAACCCGTTCAATATCAAACTTGATTATATCATTGCCGGTCAGACAATTGAAGGGCATGGCACGCTCAGGCTTGCCAATGTTTATAAAGACCCGAGCTTTGTGCGCGAGGTTTTGAGTTATGAGATTGCCCGCAACTATATGCCCGCAGGGAGAGCTAACTTTACCAACATCTATGTCAATGACACCCTTATCGGACTTTATACCAACTGTGAGGATGTAGACAAACTTTTTATGCGCACCAATTTTTACTGCGATGAGAACGCCCGGTTCAAAGGGCAGATGAAGGACAGCGTGCCGATGATTGTCTGGAAGTATCTGGGTCAGGAATCAACCCCATACCTTGGCTATTACGAACTGGAGTCAGACTCGGGCTGGAATCAACTGATCAACTTCCTTGATACGCTCAACAATCATACCCTGCATACCGAACAGGTGTTAAATGTTGACCAGCATCTCTGGATGCTCGCATTTGACATTTTAATGGTCAACCTTGATGCACCGATAAATATGCCCCAGAACTTCTATCTTTACCGAGATGCCTCAGCCCGGTTCAATCCCATTATCTGGGATTTGAATGAGAACTTCGGCGCATTTCGCGACCTTGTTGGCACCGGTCAGTTGACCTTAAGCCAGATGCAGCAACTCAACCCTTTTCTGCGTCTGAACGACCCGAATTATCCGATTGTCAGCAAGATTTTATCAAATCCAAGGTATCGGAGGATGTTTGTGGCACATATGAAAAGCATCATCAGCGACTGGTTTGCCAACAACCGCTATCAGGAACGGGCAGAGGAGATTCAGGGGTTGATTGACTCTTATGTTCGTGCCGACCCGAACAAGTTTTATACCTATAATGACTTCTTGAACAATATCACCCGTTCGGTTGGTTCAGGCCCTTTAGCGATTGTGGGCTTGACGGAACTGATGAACCCAAGGGTCAATTTTCTCCTTTCTTTGCCTGATTTTCAGGCACCGGCACCGGTGATTGAGGATGTTTTTTGTTCACCTGCGCAGCCCGCACCCAATACCACGGTTGATTTCTCTGCACGGGTCACGGGTTCAGATTCGGTCTTTCTCAATTACCGGCAGAACCCCGGGCTCAAATTTTACCGGACGCGAATGTTTGACGATGGTCAGCACAATGATGGCGCTGCTGGTGATGGTGTTTATGGCGTTTCGGTGCGGTTGGGTACAGGCGAGTGTCATTATTATATTTATGCGGAAAACTCTTCTGCGGGTTCGTTCTATCCTGAGCGTGCCGAGCATGAGTTTCTGGTTCTGCCGGTCGCTGGTCAGGTGGTTATTAACGAAATTATGGCAGACAATGTCAGGACGGTTCAGGACCCTAATGGCGAATACGATGACTGGATTGAATTCTATAATAACAGTTCTGCGCCGGTGAACCTTGACGGCTATCTTCTGAGCGATGACTCGCTTGATTTTGCCAAGTGGAGTTTCCCTGATGTTGTAATTCCAGCTCAGGGTTATCTGGTGGTCTGGGCTGATAATGATTTGAGCCAGCCCGGTCTGCACTGCAACTTCCAGTTAAACAGACAGGGCGAGCAGGTTCTTTTTTCTGACCCGGATGGACGCAGGCTCGACTGGGTTGTTTTCGGACCGCAGAGTGCAGACATCAGTTTCGGTCGTTACCCCAATGGGACAGGACAGTTTATCCTCATGGACCCAACATTTATGAGAGAGAATGCAAGTGGCATCGGCATGAACGAACAAGTAGCGGTTGAGCGGTGCAGATTTTTTCAGGGCGCATTTCCCAATCCGTTTCAAAATGCAACTGTTTTATGCTATATTTTGTCTGTGAATGCGGAGGTTGAACTGAAAGTTTTTGATGTCAGCGGCAGGCAGGTGTGGGTATCAAAAGAAAATTTGCCAAGAGGGACATATACGGTAAAATTCCCCTATGAACAGGTTATTCCTGCTGGGGTTTATTTTGCCCATCTGCAGGTGAGATATAATGTTCGGAACGAGGTTTTCAGTGAAAACCTGAAACTAATTTTAACAAAGTAACTATGAAGGATAAAGGGAGGAGGAGATGATAAATGTAAAACCTGCCATAATATTGGCTTTGAGCATACCTTTTATTCAGTTTGCTCATCCTGAAGTTTTTGACGGGCTGACACTTTATGGACCTATGAACAGCCGGAATACCTATCTGATTGACACTTCAGGTCAGCGGGTTAATACCTGGTCATCAAATTACACCTGTGCCTATATGTGCTATCTTCTGCCCGATAGCACCATCTGGCGTGGTGATGTCTATTCTGGCGCATCAATGCGCGGTGCGGCTTATGGTGGGCTGATTCAGCGCTATACTTGGGATGGCAATATTATTAAGAGTTTTGTCTGGTCAAATACAAACCATCAGCAGCATCACGACATCTGCCCGATGCCCAACGGTCATATCCTTCTTATCTCCTGGGAACGAAAAACAGCAGCAGAGGCGCGGGCAATGGGCAGACAAAATATTTACAGCGACATGTGGCCTGATGAAGTAATAGAATATGACCCGGAAAATGACAGTGTTGTCTGGGAGTGGCATTTCTGGGACCATCTGATTCAGGATGTTGATTCCACCAAGCCCAACTACGGGGTGGTGAGCGAGCACCCGGAACTGCTTGACATCAACCTTGGTTCGGTTATAGGTGGCGACTGGATGCACTGCAACACAATTGATTATAATGCGGAGCGGGATGAGATTATTTTGACCTCGCACAACCTGCACGAAATCTATGTGATTGACCATTCCACAACAACTGAGGAGGCGCGCGGTCATACCGGTGGCAGGCATGGCAAGGGTGGTGATATTATCTACCGCTGGGGAAATCCGCAGAATTATGACCGGGGAACCTCAGCAGACCGGGTATTTTATGTTGTCCATGGCGCCAACTGGATTCGCCCAGAAATGCCAGGTGCAGGTGATATCATTGTGCTTAACAACGGTGATAGACCGGGAACTGCCAATGATTATTCAGAGATAATTCAGATTACGCCGCCATTGGATTCCAATGACCATTACTATATCCATCCAGACTCGGCTTTTGGACCCAGGACACCAACCTGGTCCTATTCCAATCCTGGTTCATTCTATTCCCAGCACCTTGGTGGTGCGTATCGGTTGCCAAACGGCAACACCTTTGCCATCCTTGGAACAACCGGGCGTTTTGTTGAGGTGGATTCAACCGGTGAGGTTGTCTGGACATATAATATTGGCTATCAAATCGGCAGGGCGATGAAATATCCGCGCACTTATCTCACCGGGGTTCAAGAACAATTCGTGGTTCATCATTCGGAATTTATCATTTCCCCAAATCCCTTTGACCGCTCTACCAAACTCAACTATCAATTAGCCCGTCCTGGTTTTGTGCAACTGGCGATTTATGATGCTATTGGCAGGATGGTTGCTTTGCTGATTAACAGGCAAGAGGATGCAGGCAGGCATCAGGTCATTTTTAAACCTGATAGCCGGCTTAAACCGGGTATCTATTTTGCCCGTTTGTCAGTTTTGACTAATACTGGCAAAGAGGTAGGAAGTCAAAGGATGATTCGGGCAAGATAAGAAAAGGAGTAAATTATGAGGAGCAATAATCTAAGAACGATAGGGGGTGCCCTGATCTTTTTTATCTGGGCAATCGCATCAGCGCAGGTTTATGATGGGCTGATATTATATAACCCGGTATATGACCGGAACACCTATCTTGTTGATACCAATCGGCAGATAGTCAAGACCTGGAACTGCTCAAACACACCTGCCTATATGCCCTATCTGATGCCCGACAGCACCCTCTGGCGTCCTGGTGCTTATTCCCGTGCGGTGATGCGGGGCGGCGTTTATGGCGGATTGATTGAGCAGTTTGACTGGGATGGCAATGTTATTAGAAGTTTCATCTGGTCTGATTCCAACCACCAGCAGCACCACGACATCCATCCAATGCCCAACGGTCATATCCTGCTTCTCTCCTGGGACCGAAAAACCAGGGCAGAGGCACAGGCGATGGGGCGGGTGAATATTAACGGTGATATGTGGGCAGAGGAGATTATTGAGTATGACCCGATCGGTGACAGCGTTGTCTGGGAGTGGCATGTCTGGGACCATCTGATTCAGGATGTAGATTCCACCAAACCAAATTATGGCGTTGTCAGGGACCATCCAGAACTGATTGACATTAACCTCGGCACCCTGTTTATGTACGGTGACTGGATTCATGCCAATATCGTTGAATACAATGAACAGCGGGATGAGATTATTTTCTGTTCCCATTTTCTCAATGAACTTTATGTGATTGACCATTCCACAACAACTGCGGAGGCGCGCGGTCATACCGGTGGCAGGCATGGCAAAGGTGGTGATATTATCTACCGCTGGGGGAATCCACAGAACTATGACCGCGGCGACTCCAGCGACCAGGTCTTCTTTGTTGTTCATGGTGCCAACTGGATAAAGCCTGGGCTGATTGGTGAAGGCAATATCTTAGTTTTTAATAACGGCGACCGGCCGGGAACACAGAATGATTACTCCAGTGTCCTTGAAATCACACCGCCACTTGATTCCAATGACCACTACTACATCCATCCTGATTCTGCTTTTGGACCAGAAGAACCATCCTGGATATATTCAAATCCCGGGGTTTTCTATTCGGCACATATGTCTGGCGCATATCGCCTGCCCAATGGCAATACGATAATCAACGAGGCGGTAAGTGGCAGGGTTTTTGAAATCACCTATGATGGTACGGTTGTCTGGGAGCATAGGACACCCCAGTGGACCGGCAGGGTGATAAAATATCCGCGCGCTTATCTCACCGGGGTCCAGGAACAGTTCGTCGTTCGTAGTTCGGACCTGGTTATTTCACCAAATCCCTTTCAGCGCTCAACTACCCTGAGTTATCAATTAACCCGTCTTGCCTTTGTCAACCTAACGGTTTATGATGCCCTGGGCAGGAGGGTCAAAATGCTTGTCAATGGTTATCAGGATGAGGGCTCGCACAGGGTCAGTTTTGATGCAAGGAAGGATGCGCCTGCCGGGGTCTATTTTGTTAGGTTGGAAGTTGTGCCAACTGATACCCAGGCAAAGGGTGGATTTAGTATTACGAGAAAAGTTATAAAGGAGTAAAAATATGCGCCTGTTGGTAATAACTTTTATTTTAGCAACTTTTGCTATCGGGTTTACCCAGACCTGGGTTGCCAGGTTTAATGGGGTGGCAAACGGGGATGATTTCGCCATTGACATTGCGGCTGATAATGAAGGTTGTGTTTATGTTGTTGGCACCAGCTGGTCAGGGGCAAGCGGAAATGACATTGTTATTATCAAATACAGCCCTGAGGGCGAGACGCTCTGGACGAGGCGCTATGATGGTTTTGCCCATGGCAATGATGAGGCGCGGGCAATCGCGGTGCGTAATGGCAGGGTTGCGGTAACAGGTGGTAGTGCTGATACCAGCCTTTTTGCCGATATTATCACCCTTGTTTACAGCACTGATGGCAACCTACTCTGGTCAAAAAGGTTTGACAGCCCTTCTCATGGCAATGACCTTGGTCTTGTGGTTGCGATTGATGACGGTGGTAATGTCTATGTTGCCGGTTATAAGAGTGGGGACACCACCGGCTGGGATATCGCGGTTTTGAAATACGACCTTTACGGGCAACTTTTATGGGAGACAGGTTATCAGACCGCGGATGAGGATTATGCGGTTGATCTGGCATTGGGAATGAATAATGACCTGTTTGTTGCTGGCAACAGCGGCAATCCCTATTATTTAACCTGGGATTATGTTACCATGAGAGTTGATGCCGCCAGCGGTGAAACGCTCTGGACAAAAAGATACAATGGACCGGCAGATGAGGATGATGAGGCGGCTGGTCTGGTTGTTGACCAACAGGGAAATGTTTATGTTACCGGCGGCAGTGTTGCGTCTGCAAGCGGTGCCGACTTCACCACTCTGAAATACACAGGTAACGGTGAACAGGAATGGGAGCGGCGTTATAATGGTCCGGCAAACGGACTTGACCGGGCAAGGGCAATCGCAATTGACAGTGAAGGTAACATTTATGTCACCGGCTACAGCCAGGGTGAGACCAGTGACTTTGATTATGCCACGGTAAAGTATGACCCCAGCGGCAATCAGGAATGGGTGCGGCGCTATGACGGTGAGGCTTCAGGGTATGATGAGGCGCGGGCGATTGCAACTGACCGCTTTGGCTCTGTTTATGTAACCGGCTTCAGCACCGGCACAGGAACACGCAATGATTATGCAACAGTGGGTTATAATGCCTCTGGCAATCAGGTATGGGTTGGGCGTTATGATGGACCAGCAGGCAGGATGGATGAGGCGAGCGCAATAGCAATTGACTCCGCTGACGGGGTTTTTGTTACCGGTTCAAGTGAGGGGCAGGGCACTGGTTATGACCTTGCCACCATTCGCTATCAGGCAATTGGCATCGAGGAGCCCGGGCATCTGGCAAATATTGAGACAAATATGCCGGTTACGCTTGTCCGCAACTGTCTTTATTTTTCCGGCAAAAATGGCAAACTCTTGAATTGTTCCGGTCAGCAGGTGATGGATGTCAACTGCGGTGTTAATGATGTCAGGGGTCTGCCTGCGGGTGTATATTTTCTGACCGATGGTGGCAAAGCAAATTACCAACGGGTTAGGTTGGTGGTTGTAAAATAAAAATGGCAGCCGGCTCCTATTCCACATCTGCTGGCATCGTAATGCCGCAGGGCAGGCTTGAGTACAAGTTTTTGGTGCCAATTGAGCAAATTGAGGAGCTGCGAAGGGCGCTCTTGCCCTATGTTAGGCTTGACGCTTTTTGCGAGCAAAAACCCCATAAAGAGTATACGGTGCGCAGTGTCTATTATGACAACCGCAGGTTTGACTGCTATTATGAGAAGTTTGACGGGTTTCAGTTCAAGAAGAAGCTGCGCATCCGCGGTTATGACGAGGAGGCAGCGGATAACACCGTATTCTTTGAGATAAAGTTCAAGAACGGCGACTTCATCGGCAAACATCGGGCAGGGGTGAAATGGACTGAACTTGACAGGGTCTTTCGCAACCCCAACCTTGACCTCAACCTGTCTCTGCAGGCGCTTGATGCGCTGAAGAGGTTTCTTTTCCATTACCATCGCAAAAGGATGGTGCCGGTTGTTCTGGTCGCCTATGAAAGGGAGGCTTTTTTCTCAAGGTTTGACCCGCGCCTGCGCCTGACATTTGACAAAAATGTCCGCAGCCGGCTTTATCCCCAGCTGAAAGAGCTCTATCTGGACCGGGCGATGAAGTTTGTGATGCCCAGCCAGTTTGTCTTTGAAATCAAGTTCTATGGCACCCTGCCGCGCTGGCTGCAAAGGGTTATGACCCAATTTGACCTTGAGCGGCTGGCGGTCTCAAAATATGCCTTAGGGATTGAGGCTTACCCAGAGGAAAAGAAGTTTCTTTTAGGCATCGGGCACACCGTTGAGGCTCTGCCCGCTGTAAGATTATCTAAGTAAGGAGTAGATATGATGGAGATATTGAGAAATGTTGTTGTGCAGCTGCGGCTTTTGCCCTTGACAGCAGCGATGGTTTTTGCCAAGGTGGGGACAGCGCTTGTCTGCGGGATCTTTATCGCCTGGCTCTATCGCAAGACCTATCGCGGACCCGGCTATTCGGTTGCCTATACCAACACCTTGATACTTTTGGCGATGTGCACCGCGGTGATGATTATGGTGATTGGCAATAACCTTGCCCGAGCCTTCGGGCTGGTGGGCGCTCTGTCGGTTGTCAGGTTCCGCCATGCGGTGAAAAACACCCAGGACATTGTCTTTGTCTTCTTTGCCCTGGCAATCGGGATGGCCTCCGGGGTTGGCTTTTATGCCATTGCCTTTTTGGGCACCATCTTCATCGGCATAATAATGCTGGTGCTTTTCAAGACCAGGTTTTCCTTTCCCCATCGCAATGAGTATCTTTTGCAGTTCAGTTATCAGCCGCAACCGGGCGGTGTGGTGCCATATCAGGGGGTTTTGGACCGGCACTGCAGCAAAATAACGCCGATAAATGTCCGCTCACTCGGCGACACCGACCAGATTGAACTCTCCTTTTATGTCCGGCTCAAGGACAAACAGAAGGGTGAGGAACTCATTGGCGAACTGAACAAAACCCCAGGGGTTCAGTTTGTCAATCTCTTCTATGATGAGGAGCAGATTTAGGCTTTCAAAATAGGTCCAGCTGCGGCTTGCCAATTTCCTAAGTGTATATATACATAAACAAAACTCACAGGGTCAAAATTGAGTTATCTCTTGCAGGTGCGTAACTTAACCAAAGAACAATTTTTTCCAGGCGACAATCCCCTGGGTGGTTTT
>JBDRUF010000047.1:3436-13380 GCA_039801245.1 candidate division WOR-3 bacterium | reverse complement strand
ATATGCTCTTAAGGGCATAATGGTAAGGGGTAAAGGGGATGATAAGGGAAAGGGTAGGGGGGACTGTCCCCGGGACGACCCCTGGGCTGGTCACTGACCGGGATTCTGGCACCTCTTAACATTTTTGCGTATTGGTTATATATGGGGGAGGAGATTGGGTTGCTCAATCTTGCCTGTTTTAGGCATATAGATATATTGGGATATGAGCCTTTTGCTTTTCTTTTTGCTCCTGCCCCATAGCGGAAATAAAGCCGATTTTGCGGTGGTGCGGGTCATCTGGACATCTGACCTGCACGGGCAGTTGTTGCCAACACCTGACTTTGCCTCAGGAGGTCTGCCAAGGAGGAAACTGGGCGGATACAATCGCCTGGCGAGGCTGATTCAGGAGGAGAGGACCCAAGCCACACTAATTCTTGATAATGGCGACTTTGCCTTTGGCTCGCCTGAGGGTGACAGCTCTCAAGGACGGGTGATGATTGGGCTTTTTAACCGCCTCGGTTATGATGCGGTTGTTCTTGGTGCCAGGGATTTCAAGGATGGACTGGTAAACATTGAACTCCTTGCCCGCGCTGCCGGTTTTCCGATTCTTGCCGACCCGATGCTCAATGTCCTTTTGAACCGCCAGTCCCCGATTTTCCGACCTTATATAGTTAAGGATGTGAGGGGTGTGAAGGTTGGTGTGATTGGACTGATGGATAAGGAAATCACCTCACTCAATCAGAAAAGGTTTGTTGCGGGTGTTGTTGTTGATGAGCCGTTAAAGCAGGTGCAGAAACTTCTGCCTGCGGTTAAGGCCGAATCCGCCGAGGTGATTTTGGTTTTGGGTCATATCGGTTCAGGAGAGGGGCGGGTGATTGCCGAAAGCGTTCCTGAGGTTAACCTAATCATCTGCAAGGGTGAAGGTGAACGGGTTGAGAGCCAGTTGCCCAAATCTGGCAAGGCAGCGGTGGTTGTTGGCGGTGTTTACGGGCAGAGGGTTGGTGTTGCCGACATCCTTTTTCATAAAACTGAGCGCCGGGTGTATGCGGTTGAGGCGCAGGTTTTGAATGTCCTGCCTGAGGATGAGCCGGATTCGGTACTAAAGGCGCTGCTTGTTAAAGGGTATGACACAATTGTGGCATTTGCCGATGAGGAGTTTTTCCCTGATGAGGCGGGCAAACTGAAATTGGCATTAGTTATCTGTGAAGGGTTGCGGCAGGAGACCGGTGCTGATATTGCGATTCTGCCCCTAAGTGTAGTTGAGGCGGGTCTAACAAAAGGTGCGCTGACAAGAAGGGATTTGTTCAACTCGGTTCCCTATCAGGAGCGGTTAAGGCTCATCTATTTGCCGGAAAGTCTGCTGGCAATGGCTCTGGTGCCGGCGGAGATGGACAAGGGCTTTCCCTGCCCTGCAGTTGCCGGTGCAGATTTGTTTATCACCGGTGACACCCTTTTATGGCCAAGGCTTTTTGAGGTGGTAAGGTTCAGGTTAAGGGAGAGAAAAAGGGGATTTTACCGGGTTGTGACAACCGAGAACTGGCTTGAGCGCACCGGTTTAGAGGTGAGCGGCAGGGCTTTGCCTGACAATCTCACCCGCTTCTGGCTCAACTATGCGGAAAAGGAGAAAAGGGTTGGATCAGTCCCGCAGCCGAAACTGTATTTGGCAACACCCGGATTGCTCCCCAAAGAGGCTCCAGGTCTAATCAACATCAACACCGCCACCCTTGAACTCCTCTGCCAGTTGCCGGGAATCGGACCAAAGACCGCCCAGCGTATCATTGACTATCGGAAAACCCAGGGCAGGTTCAACTCCATTGAGGAGATTATGAATGTCCGCGGCATCGGACCGAAAAGGTTTGAGCAGATTAAGAACCTGATTACCGTGCGTTAGCAATTTCCTTGCTACTTGCGCTTGACAGAATGGGATTAGCCAATAAAATATTTGGGTAAAAGGATTGATTATGGGGCTTTTTAGTGTAAAGATGAAGGTGAAACCTCTTTCTGGTAAGGATGGGGTGACCCACAAGGCGTTGGTTGATACGGGTGCCAGTTTAAGTGTGATTCCAGCAAGGGTATTAGAGAAACTTGGCGTTGAACGGCGCCGGCGGCGCAGGTTTGTGCTCGCCAATGGCGAAAAGGTTGAACGGGATGTGGGCGTGGTGATATTCTATTATAACGGTCGCGAAGGTGCCGCAGAGGTAATCTTTGGTGAGGCGGGCGACAAATCGCTTATCGGTGCCCTAACCCTTGAAACCCTTGGTCTCAAGGTAAACCCTCGCAAAGGTTGCCTTGAGCCGATTGAACTGATGTTACTATGACAGTCTGCTCGCGCTTGAGACCATGATAGATTCGGTTACAATATATCCCAATGGTTGGGATCATTTTTAGTAGAAAATTGCTCACCATTAACAACGCTGGACAGATAAAAGGAGGAATATAAATGAAACAGGGTTTCGTAACTTTTATCTCATTGCTTGCGCTAATTTCCTGCGGCCAGCAGTCAAAAGCACCCACCGCGAAGCCAAAAAAAGGGCATGCCGGTCTGTTTCCCGTTAAAGTCAAGGACAAGTGGGGGTATATTGACAAGACCGGAAACCTTGTCATCAACCCGCAGTTCGACGACGCCTGGAGCTTCTCGGAAGGGCTGGCAGTGGTCCAGATTGGCGACAAGTTGGGATATATTGACAAAACTGGAAACCTTGTCATCAGCCCGCAGTTCGCCTTCGCCTCGGCCTTCTCCGAAGGGCTGGCAGCGGTCATGATTGACTTCAAGTGTGGGTAGATTGACAAGACCGGAAAACCTGTCATCAGCCCGCAGTTCGCCTTCGCCTGGAGCTTCTCCGAAGGGCTGGCAGCGGTCATGATTGGCGGCAAGTGTGGGTTTATTGACAAGAGCGGAAAGTTCGTCTGGGAGCCTTCAGAATAGCGGGACTGGATTTACACTTCTCCCTTCTGCCAGTAACATAGGGAGAAACGGGGGTATAATACGAAACCTCGGTTCTCTCTACCTGCATTTGAGATGGTGCCGGTTCAGAAGAAACCGGATTATGAGAAAGGAAAAACCTTCTTTTCTTCTTAAGTTTATTTCTTACCTTGCAAGGAAGAGCATAATTTCGGAAAGAGAGCAGTCGAGTTCTTCAGAAAAGTATTCATAGGCAGGGTCAAGCCAACAGGTCTGTTTAACCCTGATGCGGATGATATCGGTGTTTATTTCGGGAAATTCAAGGATTACCGGCTTTGCGCTCGGGATATAGAAACAGACCTGCCCCTTGCGGTCAGAAGAGAGAAAGCAGGCTTCGGTCGGTTCGGGCAGGTTTAGTTCATAAGCGGCGATGATTGAATCGGGATTTTTAGGGTGAGGGATTTCAAGGACAACCATTTTTGCCGCATTGCAGCCACAGGCGGTGCCTCGGGACTGGGTGTAAAGGTTGAAGACAATCAGGCGGTTGAACCGAACCGGACTTTTCCATCTCAATGCTAAAACCGGCAAGGTATCGCCTTTTGCGCTTGTCCAGGCGGTAAAGCCGTCATTGTCAATGAGCATTTTAAGTCCATCTGCTGATGCGGGGTGGCTTGATGTTATCTCGGCATCTAAGGCAAGGTTTTTACCCCAGCCTTCAGGGACAAGAAAGCGGTATTCGGTTGAATCCGGACACAGCCTTTGCCAGATTTGCGCAATTGTTAGGGTATCGTCACCAAAGAGGTAACGGTTTTTCCTGAGCAAGGGCGGTGATAAAAAGGGCAAGGAGCAAAATAAGGAATGGCTTTGTTTTCACCTAATAGGTTCGGGCGTAATAAATCAGGGTTTTGGTCTGTTTGCCGCAGACGATGCATTTCCCTAAGATGTTCTGCTCCTGTAAGGGCATATTGCGCGGGGTGGTCTTGGTCTCGTCAATGATTCTGTTCTCGCAGTCCTGAGAACCGCACCAGTGCACCTTCACATAGCCGGGCTTTTCTTTTATGTTCCTTTTGAACTCATCAAGAGTGGCGGCGGTGGTTGTGACGCTATCAACCCAGTTGCGGGCACGAACAAGCATATTGACTTGAATCTGGTCAAGGAGTTTTCCGGTCTCAGAGGCGAGGTTTTCAAGTTTGACGGTAATTTTCCCTGAACCATCCCTCGGCACAAGCACCACCTGATTCTCTTTGACATCCCTTGGACCAATCTCAACCCTTAAGGGCACGCCCCGCATCTCATATTCGTTGAACTTCCAGCCCGGGGTAAATTGAGGACGGTCATCAAGTTTCACCCTGAACCCGGCAAGGATTTCCTTTGCCTTCTGGCACTGCGCCAAAACCGCCTCGTCATCCTTGCCATAGAGAATCGGCACAATCACCACCTGATAGGGCGCTATTTTCGGCGGGAGAAATAGCCCCTTGTCATCACCGTGGGTCATTATCACCGCACCGACAAGGCGGCTGGAAACGCCCCAGGATGTTCCCCAGGGGTGCTTTTCGGTGTTGTCCTCATCAAGGTAGCGGATGTCAAATGCCTTAGTAAAGTTCTGACCCAGGTTGTGCGATGTCCCTGCCTGGAGAGCCTGACCATCAGGCATCAACGCCTCAATTGAATAGGTGGCAATTGCGCCCGGAAACTTTTCGCTCTCCGGCTTGAGACCGGCAATCACCGGTACCGATAGGTCGTTCTCAACAAAGTCAACATAGATGTTTAGGATGCGCAATGTCTCCTCCTGCGCCTCCTCCTCGGTGCGATGTAAGGTGTGCCCCTCCTGCCAGAGGAACTCAAGGGTGCGCAGAAAAAGCCTCGTGGTCTTTTCCCAGCGGAAGATATTGCACCACTGGTTTATCAAGACCGGGAGATCGCGATAGCTCTTGACCCAGCGGGCATACATATAGTTGATTATCGCCTCGCTGGTCGGTCTTAAAGCCAAGGGCTCGGTCAAATCCGAGTCACCGCCCCTTGTCACCCAGGCAACCTGCGGGGAAAAACCCTTGACATGCTCCGCCTCCTTCTTCAAAAAACTCTCCGGAATCAAGGTGGGGAAATAGGCGTTAGTATGACCGGTTGCCTTAAAACGGGCGTCAAGCCGCGCCTGCATATTCTCCCAGAGCGCATAGCCATAAGGTCTGATAACCATACAACCGCGCACCGGCGCATAATCGGCAAGCTCTGCCTTTAACACCACCGCGGTATACCACTCAGAGAAGTTGTCTCTCTTTGCCGGAATCTCCTTTACATAAGATTCATCCTTCATAGCCTCTGATACTAATCAAACTGAAAATCCAGTCAAGGATTACAGGCAAACCCAAGGGTGTTTCAGGCTCAATCCTTGGTCTTAAATCAGAAATGGCTTTGAGGTTTGTCCTGAAACTGCAAAAAACAGTCGGGTGAGGTTCAGTTATCTTTAGCCTTTTAACGGTCAAATCCCGCTCAAATATCGCAATTCGGATTAGGACCGGTTTGACTTAGGGGATAGCCCCCTAATAAAAATTGAACCTCTGCTAACTTGCGCAAATACGAAACTTAGTCCAAAAACCGCTCTGATATTTTGTTTATGGATATATAAACAAAGAACTTTTCCGTTAGGAGATTGCTCAGTTACTCTTTGCTTAAATCAGCCTGACCAAGAAGTCGTGGCAGGTCCATCTGGTCAGTAAAAGTATCAGCCGGCGAGCGCCCTGCCCAGGTAATATGGCCAGATGATTATCGCCAGAACCCCTTTCCAGAAGAAGGGCAGATGTAAATAGCCAATGGTAAACAGCCAGCCAATAAACCAGACCGGTCCCATAATATCCGGACCGCGCCACTCATGCCTTATCTTCACCTTGCCTCCTTTGCACTTGGTAGTTTGTTCGGCTTGGACTTCCTCGGACACAAAATCCTCCTTTTTGCCCTGCGGTAAAATAATAGCAGTAGCGGGGGCTGGATTCGAACCAGCGACCTTGAGGTTATGAGCCTCACGAGCTTCCAGGCTGCTCCACCCCGCAGTTATTAACCATTTTACCACATTTAGAATCCTTGTCAATAATAATCTTTTGACTGCAACCAGAGATTATTTTAATATCTTGACTTTTGCCGAAAATATGTTATAATTGCAAATTATTATTTACGACTTGGAGTTTTAATAGCGGTAAATATAAAGGAGATATATGTTTAAGATATTGAAAAAGCAGATACTTGCACCAGGTGTTAAGCGGCTGGAACTGGCTGCGCCCGAGATTGCCCGCAAGGCTTTGCCCGGGCAGTTTGTGGTCTTGCGGATAAATGAGCAGGGCGAAAGAATTCCCTTGACCATTGCGGATGCGCTTCCTGATGAAGGGGTTTTGGTTATTGTGTTTCAGGAGGTTGGGAAGACGACGATGCTTCTGGGCACCTTGAATGAGGGTGATGAGATTATGGATTTGATTGGTCCTTTGGGAAAGCCGAGCGAGATTGAGAGGTTTGGAACGGTTGCGTGCGTTGCTGGTGGTGTGGGCACACCTGAGATTTATCCGGTGGCACGGGCTTTGAAAAGGGCGGGCAACAGGGTTATCGGAATAATTGGATTCAGAAATAAGGATTTGATTCTGATGGAAAAGGAGATGAGAGAGGTGGTGGATGAGTTGATTGTTGCCACCGATGACGGCTCCAATGGCAACAAGGGGCTGGTTACCGATATGCTGCAAAGGGTGATTGACCGGGGTGAGAAGATTGACAGGTGTTTTGCGGTTGGACCGGTGATAATGATGAAGATGGTTTCACTTTTGACAAAGAAATACGGCATTCCGACGGTTGTCAGTCTGAATCCGATTATGCTGGATGCGACCGGGATGTGCGGTGTCTGCCGGGTTGAGATAGATGGCGAGACCAAATTTGCCTGCGTTGATGGTCCGGAGTTTGACGGGCATAAGGTCAACTTTGACCTTTTGATGGCAAGGCTCAAGACCTATGTGAAGGAGGAGCGGGAGGCGGTTGAGATTTTCCAGAAGGGGTGCGGTTGCGAAAGGAGGAACCGTGGCTAAAATCAGCCCAAAAAGAACACCGATGAAGGAGCAGCCACCCGAGGTCAGGCGGAACAACTTTGATGAGGTGCCTTACGGTTATACACCTGAGGAGGCGATTGCGGAAGCCCAGCGCTGCCTGAAGTGCAAAAAGCCAAGTTGTGTTGAGGGCTGTCCGGTTCAGGTTGATATCCCTGGCTTTATCGCTCAGATTGCCCAGGGCAATTTCCTTGAGGCGATGAGGGTAATGAAGCGGACCAATGTTTTGCCCGCAATCTGCGGCAGGGTTTGCCCCCAGGAGGTGCAGTGTGAAGGTGCCTGCATTTTAGGGAAAAAGATGGAGCCTGTCGCGATTGGCAATCTTGAGCGGTTCATCGCGGACTGGGAGGCAACCCAGCCCGAGTGCGTGATGTGCGAAATCCAGCCCTCGACCGGCAAGAGGGTTGCGGTTATCGGGTGCGGTCCGGCGGGTCTCACGGTTGCCGGTGATATGCGGAAATTGGGGCATGATGTCACCATCTTTGAGGCGTTACACAAGCCGGGCGGTGTGCTGATGTACGGAATCCCTGAGTTCAGATTACCCAAGACGGTTGTTGAACGGGAGGTGAACTTTGTCCGTTCGATGGGGGTGAAGATACAACTTAACTATGTGGTGGGGAAACTGAAGACCGTTGATGAGTTGCTTAAAGAGTTTGATGCGGTTTTTGTCGGAACAGGTGCGGGCCTGCCCCTTTTTATGAACATCCCCGGTGAGAACTACCTTGGTGTCTATTCCGCTAATGAGTACCTGACCCGGTCAAATTTGATGAAGGCGTATCTTTTCCCAAGGTATGATACGCCCATCGTTAGGGGAAAAAGGGTGGCGGTGATCGGTGGTGGCAATGTGGCGATGGATGCGGCACGGACCGCTCTGCGCCTTGGTGCTGAGCGTTCCATCCTTATCTATCGCCGTTCCCGGAATGAGATGCCGGCAAGGGCAGCGGAGATTCACCACGCTGAGGAGGAGGGGGTGGAGTTTATGCTTTTGACCAATCCGGTCCGCTATATTGCCGATGATAATGGCTGGGTCAAGGAGGTGGAGTGTCTGCGGATGGAATTGGGTGAGCCGGATGCCTCAGGCAGGCGCAGACCGGTCCCGGTTCCAGGGAGCGAGTTCAGGATTGAGGTTGATACGGTGGTGGTGGCAATTGGCAATAGCCCGAACCCCTTGATACCGCAGACCACACCCGGTCTGGAGACGACCAAAAAAGGAACAATTGTCTGCGACCTGAGGACCGGCAGAACAACTAAAAAGGGTGTCTTTGCGGGTGGCGATATTGTTACCGGTGCGGCGACCGTTATTCTTGCGATGGGTGCGGGCAGAATAGCGGCAAGGTCTATGGATGAGTATCTGCGCACCGGGGTCTGGTAAGAGAAAGGAGAGTTTATGAGCAGGAGCGATATTGTCCGCCGATTACGCAAGCGCCGAATCGGCGTCTTAATGGGAGGTTGGTCAAGCGAAAGGGAGGTTTCCCTCCTTTCTGGACAACGGGTTTTGGAGTCCTTAAAAAGGCAGGGCTATCAGGCTGTGGGGATTGACATCAACCGTACTTTTGTTGACCAGATCAGGCAGGCAAAGATTGATATGGCTTTTATTGCCCTGCACGGCAGACCGGGCGAGGATGGCACTATGCAGGGGTTTTTAGAGTTGATGGGTATCCCTTATACCGGTTCTGGTGTGACCGCTTCGGCGGTGGCTATGGACAAGGTCTTTACCAAGATGCTTTTCCGACAGCTGGGGATACCAACCCCGGACTTCATCAGCATCGGTGAGGATGACGATGTTGCTGCGGGTCTTGCCGAGGCAGAAAAGCGGTTTGGCTATCCGATGATTGCCAAGCCGAGGTGTGAGGGTTCAAGTGTGGGGATTGAACTTTTGGATGGGAGGCGCGGGGCGCTCGACCGGTGCGAGCGGGTGTGGCGTGGTTTTGGTGATATGCTCATTGAACCATTTATAAAAGGGATGATTGCCACCGTTGGTATCCTCGGCGAAATGGTCTTGCCGATCCTGGAGCTGGTGCCTAAGAGCCATGAGTTTTATAACTATGAGGCAAAGTACACCCGCGGTGAGACCGATTTCATCCTCCCCGCGCGGCTGGACAGCCGCACCGAAAAGAGAATAAAGGAACTGGCTTTGAAGGCGCATCAGGGTCTGGGTTGTAAGGGTTTTTCCCGAATAGATTTGATTGTCAAGGACAATCGGCAGCCCTATTTCCTGGAGATAAACACAATCCCAGGCTTGACCGACATTTCTGACCTGCCGGCACAGGCAGCGCATGCAGGAATATCTTATGATGAACTGATATTCCGTATTCTTGCCGATGCGTTAGTATAAGGCGGCCACGGGTTTTCTTGACAGGAAATGATTCCTGAATAATATTCTACGCTATGATTCGTAATCGAAGGCTGAGACGGCACCTGAGCATCAGGAAGCGCGTCAGTGGTAGTCCGGAAAGACCGCGGTTGTGCGTTAATCGCAGCAACCGGCATATCTATGCCCAGTTGATTGACGACACCACCGGCAAGGTCCTAACCGGTGCCTCCACCCTTTCTCCGGAGTTGAAAGGAAAGAAGTTGAAGCCGGTGGAGATTGCCTTAGAGGTGGGCAGACTGATTGCCGAAAAGGCAAAAACATTGGGTGTGAAAAAGGTGGTCTTTGACCGTGCAGGTTATCGGTATCATGGTCGGGTCAAGGCGTTGGCTGAAGGTGCCCGGCAAGGAGGTTTGGAGTTTTGAGAGAGATGGGAACAGAAACAGAGATAGTTCAACCTGAACCAGAGCTGATTGAACGGGTGATCAACATCAAGCGTATTTCCAAGGTGATGAAGGGTGGCAAGCGGATGCGGATTTCGGCAACAGTGGTTGTTGGGGATGGCAAGGGGCAGGTTGGTGTTGGTCATGGCAAGGCGCTGGAGGTGGCGGTGGCGGTGCGTAAGGCAACGGTGCGGGCGCAGAAGGAGATGGTGAAGGTTGCGTTTAAGGGG
>JBDRUF010000047.1:0-3426 GCA_039801245.1 candidate division WOR-3 bacterium | reverse complement strand
TACCCCACGAGACCTGGGGAAAGTATGGTGCCAGCAAGGTGCTGGTTAAACCAGCAGCCCCGGGAACAGGTTTGATCGCCTGTCCGCAGGTGCGGGCGGTTTTGGAGGCGGTAGGTCTGCGCGATGCCCTGAGCAAGGCTTACGGTTCCCGCAATCATTACAATACCGCCAAGGCAACGATTTTGGCTTTGGAAAAGTTGCGCACAATTGACCGGGTCGCAGCAGCGAGGAATAAACCGATAAGACATTTTGTGGAGAAGGATGAAAGTGAAACAGTTGAAAGTCCGGCTGGTTAAGAGCCTGATTGACGAGAAAAAGGAGCACAAACTGACCGCCCGGGCATTGGGTCTGCGTCGGGTGGGAGCAACGAGGGTGCATAACGATACACCGGAGATAAGAGGGATGATTTTCAAGATTAAACATTTAATAGAAGTGGAGGAGTTGTGAAGATAAATCAGTTGCGACCCGCCTTAGGTGCGAAGAAGAGAAAGAAGCGGGTGGGTTGTGGCCCAGGTTCGGGTCATGGTAAGACCTCCTGCCGTGGACATAAAGGGGCTGGTCAGCATTCGGCACCTGAGTTTGACTCCCGCTTTGAAGGCGGGCAGATGCCATTTTACCGCCGGATTCCCAAACGAGGTTTCAAAAACCCAACGCGGGTGGAGTTCAGTATTGTAAATATTGATGATTTGGCAAAACTGTCGGAAGACAATATTACCGTTGAGACCCTGAGGGCAAAGGGGCTGGTGCGTAAGGGTCAGCCGGTAAAGGTCTTGGGTCGTGGGGAAATCAATCGGGCAATTACTGTCAGCGCCCACGCCTTTTCTCAATCTGCCCGGACAAAGATTGAAAAGGCGGGCGGTAAGGTAGAGGTTTTAAGTTGACCGGTAGCGTTCCCAGCATATTCAAGATCCCAGACCTGAGAAAAAAGATTCTTTTTACCCTGGCGATGGTGGTGGTTTATCGCTTGGGCACCCATATTCCGGTTCCTGGAATCAATGCGCAGGCTCTTGGCTGGGTCCTTTCCCAGATGCAGGGTACGGTCTTTGGACTATATGACATCTTTGTCGGTGGTGCGCTTTCCCGTGCCTCGGTTTTTGCCTTGGGGGTTATGCCCTATATCTCGGCATCAATCGTATTCCAGCTGTTGGGCTCGGTCTTCCCATTCATAGAGAAGTTGCAGCGGGATGAGGAGGGCAGAAAAAAACTGAATCAGTATACCCGTTATGCCACCGTTTTGCTGGCGGTAATTCAGGCGGCAAGCATTGCGGTTTACCTTGAGTCCCAGCCACCAACCCAGTTTGGCTCAATTGTTCTTCAGCCCGGGTTTTTCTTCAGGATTATGACCATATTCACCCTCACCGCGGGCACAATCTTTGTGATGTGGCTGGGTGAGCAGATAACCGACCGCGGCATTGGCAACGGCATATCCTTTATCATCCTCATCGGTTGCCTTGACAGCACCCCCCAGGATTTTGCCCGCACCTTTCAGCAGGCGCGCATCAGCTCCTGGCTCTGGCTGATTATCGTTGCCGCGTTAGTGTTTATCGTTTATGCCACCGTCGTTCTGATGACGATGGCGGTGCGCAAGATTCCGGTGCAGTATCCAAAAAGGATTGTGGGCAGGAGGATGTATGGCGGTCAGAGCACCCATATCCCTTTAAGGGTTGTGACCGCGGGTGTGATTCCCATCATCTTTGCCCAGAGTCTTATTGTCTTCCCCTCCACCTTTGCCACCCTTCTGAAACTGCCCTTTCTCAACTGGCTGCAGCAGTTCCTCTCACCGGGTGGCTGGCTTTATAACCTCCTGTTCGCCGCACTCATCATCTTCTTTACCTATTTTTACACATCAATTGTTTTCAACCCGCGCGACCTGGCAGAAAATATGCAGCGCTATGGCGGCTTCATCCCCGGTATCAGACCGGGCGAAAAGACCGCCGCCTATATTGACCGCAGCCTTTCCCTTTTGACCCTGCCCGGTGCCCTATTTCTGGTGGTGATTGCGCTTTTGCCCTGGGTTTTGATGAGCGCATTCCGCGTCCCCTTCTATTTCGGCGGCACCACCCTCTTGATTATCGTCGGCGTTGCGCTTGACACCCTCCAGCAGATTGAGGCGCACCTGGTGATGCGCCATTATGAAGGGCTGGTCAAGGGTGGCAAGTTTATGGGCCGGCGCTTCGGCTAATCCCCTTTTCAACAGGTGGATTTTTTATCCCTGCTCCAGCGTAAAAAGGCTGGGGCCAGGCTAACGGATTTAGAGATTGACTGGCTCATAAGGTCTTACACCAAAAACGAGATTCCTGATTACCAGATGGCGGCATGGCTGATGGCGGTCTCTTTGCGCGGGATGGGTAAAAGCGAGACGATTGCCCTGACCCGGGCGATGATGAGTTCAGGGCAGGTTTTGGATCTGAGCAGGATTAAGGGTGTAAAGGTGGACAAGCACTCAACCGGTGGTGTCGGTGATAAGGTGTCATTGATTCTGGCGCCCCTTGTTGCTGCGTGCGGCTGCGTTGTGCCGATGGTTTCCGGCAGGAGCCTTGCTCATACCGGCGGCACACTTGATAAACTTGAGTCCATCCCCGGGTTCAGAACCAATCTGAGCCTGAAGGAGTTTGAAACAGTCTTGGAGCGCGTGGGCGTAGCGATTATCGGTCAGACCGATGAGGTCTGCCCGGCAGACAAAAAACTTTATGCCCTGCGGGATGTGACCGCCACGGTTGACTCCATTCCCTTGATTGCCGCCAGTATTATGTCAAAGAAACTGGCAGAGGGGATTGACGGCCTGGTCTTAGATGTGAAGACCGGTAGCGGTGCTTTTATGCCGCGAAAGCGGCAGGCGCGGCAACTGGCAAACCTGATGCTTGAAATCGGCACCGCGATGAACAAAAGGGTGGTGGCATTAATCACCAATATGTCCCAGCCCTTAGGAAAAATGGTTGGCAACGCGCTTGAGGTTCGGGAGGCGATTGCCGCGCTCAAAAATGAAGGACCCCCTGACCTGATGGAGGTAACACTAACCCTTGGTGAGGAGATGCTCTTAATCGCCAGTATTGCCCAAAACCGGCAGCAGGCAAGAAGGCTTTTACTGAGAGCGCTGGTTACAGGCAAAGCGCTAAAAAAACTTCAGGAGATGATAGCCGCGCAGGGTGGTAATCCCGATGTTGTTGACAGACCTGAACTTATGCCTTTAGCCAAATACAAAAAAGAGGTATGGGCAGATGGTTCGGGTTTTATCAGGGCGATTGCCACCAGAGATGTTGGGCTTTTGGGCATAGAGATAGGTCTGGGCAGAAAAAGGGTTGAGGACAGGGTTGACCCGGGTGCTGGTTTTGTCTTCTTCAAAAAGGTTGGGGACAGGGTGAAAAAGGGCGAACTTCTCGCAGAGGTTTATGCAGGCGATGAGAAAAAGGCAGAAATGGTAGGAGC
>JBDRUF010000046.1 GCA_039801245.1 candidate division WOR-3 bacterium | reverse complement strand
GGGTCCATACCCATATTCGCTATCTCCACAACCGGTGTTATCATCATCCCGGGCTCAACAACTGGTGATGAGGGCACAACAATCTTTGTCACACCAACATCAATCGGCGGGGTAACCTGACCACCAATATGGACATTTGCCGGGCTCGCATAAACACCAGAGGTGTAATAAGCCCAGCCTCGGCAGCCGCTGGTAAAGGAACTGCCACCGAGTCGATAGGGCATCGGGTCTTCCTGGGTCCACTCGTTGGTGGTGACATCATAGCACTCCACCCAGTTCCCCTCTGTCCAGGCCTGGGCACCACCATAGGCAAGGACATATGGTCCATAGGCGCACAGACCTAAGCCGTGCCTGCCGGTCGGCATTGAGGGCAAGGTGCTCCAGGAGTTGCTTGATGGGTCATAGGCAATGAAGGTTGTCTGCTGGTACCAGCCGCCCGCATAGTACAGTAAACCGCCAGCACCCGCATCCATCTGACCATGGCTGGTTGTACCGGTTGCGCTCGCCCTTTGTGCCCACTCATCATCAGGGATGCTGTACCGATAGGTTGTCCCAGGGTTGTTTGAGCCGAAAACAACCAGGATGGAGTCGCCATAAGGGGCGCCCGCATGACCGTAGTCCTGCATTGGAACGCTCCAGTTCCCCCATTCGTTGCTGGCGATGTCATACACCATTCCAACCGAGTTGGGATAGCCACCAGGGATGAAAATCTTTCTCTTCTGGCGATGGCATATCATACAGTGGTTGGAGATTGCTGTCGGCATTGATGCCAGTTCGGTCCAGGCATCGGTTGCCGGGTCATAACGCCACAGTTTGTTGAACGGTCCGCCAGAACCCGAGGTACCAATCCAGCCGCCACCCACATAGTGGTAACGACCGTCGGTGCAGCCCGCGCTCCGGTAGGTGCCATTGTTGTCAGGGAAGTCCGCAAACCGCTGCCAGACCCGCTGCGCATTGGGCGATGGTTCGGTTGGGGGTAGAGAGGGATGGTCAGGAACAATCGGTGCTGCCGCATCCAATGGGTGACCACCATTGGAACTGACTATCTCCTTTTGCGTCAAAACCGCGCTCGCTCGCGGAAGCGCTCTTTGGAGGTTTTCAGGCGTCACTGTATATGCTGGACTGTTTGCGGCAAACAGTGCCGCCACCAGCATCATCGTCAGCAGCAACGCTGCTTTTCTTTTATCGGTCATCTTATGCCTCCTTTTTTAGCTTTTAATTCCACTAAGGTCTGCCTCCCAAAAGAAAAAGGACAGCGCTATCCTGCCCTTTTCGTGGCAGCGTAACCCAGACTGCTGGTTTGGGATAAATGGGGCAGACCCACACATATTATACATATCTTCAGCCCTTTGTCAAGCGAAAAATTTCATCTCCTTTTTGCCCCATCACTTCACCACCTGCAGTTTCACCCGGCTACTCCCCTCACCCTGTTTCAATTCCAAGATATAAACGCCCGGATTGAAGCCAGCAAGGTTCAGAGAATAGGTGCTTCCCGCTCCTGACAGAGAGACCTTTTCCTGATGGCAAAGGGCACCGGCAACATCATACAGGGCAATCGTTGCCGCTTCTCCTGCCTTCAAGGGCAGGCTTAAGATTGCCCGGTTTCTTGCCGGATTGGGCTGAACCTTTAATGTCCCAAAAGCCCGGGTTTTAACATCAGACTCTGAAATCCCGGGAGCCGAGGAGTCGTACTTCACGGTAACAATGTCATAGGTCATCAGGGGAAGACCACCGTAACTCCTGCCGGTTACCACCACATTAAACTGGTTGTCAACCGCAATCGCCTTTCCCTCGTCAGCGTTGTCAAAGGGGCTGTTGTAAAGGCTCACCAGTTCCAGGGTACCGGTTGCGGAGTAGCGCAAACGGCAGTAGTCGGCACGACCGAGTGAATCCTGGCTGTAGCCGACGATGTGAATCTTACCGTTGGCATCAACAATGATATCGCTCGCCTCATCAACCTTGTTTGCGGTGCCGTTAAAAACCGCCACCCAGAGGTCACTGCCGGTAAGGGGATTGTATGCCACGGTGCCGATGTCGTTGTTGGTTGTCCGCCAGACATTGCCGGTGATGTAAAGACCGTTTGGGGTCAAAGCCATTGCCACCGGGATGGCACCGCGGTTGGTGCCGCTGTAAATCTTCGTCCAGAGCCTATTGCCACTGCTGTTATACTTCAGGGTGACATAACTGAAAGGACCGCCCATACCCGGACCGAGCGCGCTCCTGCCGGTAACAAACACATTGCCCGCGCTGTCAACAGCAATTGCCGTCGGAATGTCATTGACGGTATCGCGGTCATAAATGTCAACCCAAACCTGACCACCAGCCCCATCATACTTCAGCGTCGCATAGTCCTGAAATGTCCCTCCCTCCTGGGTCCTGGAGCCGGTTACATAGACACTGCCGTCCGGACCAAGCGCAATATCAACACCCTTGTCATCACCAAACCCGCCGTCATACTTTGCTGCCCATGCCTGAGTGCCATCGGCGTTGTATTTGATGGTGACAAAATCAAGATAGCCTCCGGCATCCGCTTCATAACCGGTAATGAAAACATTCCCAGAGGCATCTATTGCCATCGCGGTGGGCTCATCATTTTTACCGCCTGAACCCTCATAAATGGCACGCCATGCCTCCGACCCATCAGGATTAAGTTTTACCGTCAGGATGTTATAGTTGCCTGCTGAACCGGTTCTGCCGGTGAGGTAAATGGCTCCACTCGCATCCATCTTCGCTGCCCGGACCAAATCGTTGGTGTTGCCCGTGCTCCCGATTCGGGCAAGCCAAAGGGACTCGCCCGCCGGTGAATACTTGAAAACCACAAAGTCATAACCGGTGGTGAGTGTCGGGCTGGAGCCGATGACAATCACATTGTCTTCACCATCGGTAAAAACCGCGCACGCCTCTTCATCACCGTTTGCCGGACCATCATAACGCCTGGTCCAGAGGGTATCTGCTGCCAAGGTTGTTGTAACAAGACCGACCAATATCCCGAAGACCGGGAGAAACCTTTTATTCATTAATCCTCCTTTTGTTTTAACGATTATAATTCTCTTCCCTCACAAAGTCAATGAAAAATTTTCCTATAACCTTATTACGCAGAAACGGCGAAAACCGCCAAAATCCCGGTCAGTGACCAGCCCAGGGGTCGTCCCGGGGACAGTCCCCCCTACCATCCCTAAGGCAACCACCTATACCATTTTGGAAATCCACCCGAGCACCACCACTATCGCCCTCACTCATATCCCCCTCCCCAGAACCTTACCCATCGTCTCAGAGCCAGCCCCTTAACCCCTTTCCCAGCCTGCCGAATAAACCCTCTCCAGGAGCCATCAGGATTGCCTTTCCCTTTTGCCCACCCATACCCCTCATCCTACCACCCCTGAGGGCAAATTGACATCCCTCTCCCCATCTATAATATAATAATATGAAAAGAATATTAACCTTTACCTGTTTTTATCTTTTGCTGTTTTTGTGCCCAATTGCCGGCTGCCGCAAGCCCTCCAGTAGCACCAAACCGCAGATAAAAGCAGAGGCAAAGCAGACCGGTGAAACCACCCCGACTTTACCAGACACCCAGGGAACCGCAATAACCCAGTTTCAAAGCCTGTTGGGTGAGGTCTTTTACGGCGAGAAAAATGGCGTTGACCTGACCGGACTACCGCAAAAACTGCTTTATCCTAACGCCACCCCCATTTCCCGTTTCGGAAGTTATTACCCCCGGTTTGGCTGCTCCTATAACCTTGAGACCAAAGACAGCCCGGCAAAGGTTTTGGCATATTACGAGAAGGTTTTAGGTGACTGGAAACTGGTTGATAAAACCGATGAGGAAGATTACCAGTCCCGCTCGTATGTGTCAGCCGGAAGAAAAGAGGTGGTTGAGGTAAATGTCAGCCGTAAAAAAGGCGTGACCGTGATAGTCCTTTGTCACACCTATCGAATAATAGAATAACTACCGATTGACAAAGGCAAAGGGCGTCTGCAGTTCTGGTCGGCGGTATTCAGGCAAAAGTATTGGTGAGCGCCTTTCCTTTGGCACCTTTGCCGCCCTCAACTCTGCCTGAAACTTAATCAGATGTTTAAATCCCGCCCCTTTATCAACGGATAACATCTGCGCCTTTTCCGCAGCAGACCTGCCTGCCCTCCTGCCAAAAACTAAGATATCAAGAAGGGAGTTGCCCATCAGCCGGTTGCGCCCGTGAATCCCACCGGCAACCTCGCCCGCCGCATAAAGGTTTTTCACACCGGTCTCGCCCACCTCATTAATCAAAATCCCGCCATTCTGATAGTGCTGGGTGGGATAGGTCAGAATTGGCTCCTTGTCCATATAGATGCCGAACCGGGCAAACTGGTGATACATCGCCGGCAGGTTTTTCTTCACCGCACCTTCACCCTTGAGCAGTTCAATCAAAGGGGTGTCCAGCCAGACGCCTACCCTGCCCGTTGGCGTCACAACCCCGTTTTTCCTCTCGGTGCATTCGCGGATGATTGCCGAGGCGGTGATGTCCCGGCTCTCAAGTTCATAGATGAACCGGTTCCCAAAAGCGTTGACCAGGTGCGCACCCAGACCCCGCACCTTCTCAGTAATCAACTGCCCAACAATCTGCTCGGGATAGGCAACACCGGTCGGATGATACTGAATCGTGTCCATAAAGATTAGTTTTGCCCCTGCCCGGTATGCCAGGACCAGTCCATCCGCGGTGGCGCCGTAGTGGTTGGTGCAGGGAAAACCCTGGATGTGCAACCTGCCGCAGCCACCGGTGGCCAGGATGGTGGTCTTTGCCCGAATGGTGAACAGTTCATTTGTGTCAAGGTTGACAAATGCCGCACCGGCACAGGCGCCCTCATCATCGGTCAAAAGTTCCACCGCCGCACAGAACTCCAGTGCCGGAATCCCCCGGCTCTTGAACTCATCCCGCAGGGTGCGCATAATCTCCGCACCGGTGTAGTCCCGGCAGGCGTGCATCCTCTTCCTGGATGTGCCACCGCCGTGAATCGTAATCATCGTCCCGTCCTGGGTCTTGTCAAACATCACCCCCAACTCCTCCAACCAGGCGATGACGCCGGGCGCATCGGTAACCAGCGCCCTTGCCAGTTCCGGAATGTTCTTAAAGTGCCCCCCACCTAAGACATCGAGGTAGTGCCTCTCGGGCGAGTCGTTCTCCTTATCTGCCGCCTGAATCCCGCCCTGCGCCATCATCGTATTGGCATCACCCAAGCGGAGTTTAGTTGTCAAGATAACACTTGCCCCGTGCTCCTGTGCCATCAGCGCCGCCGCCACGCCCGCACCACCACCGCCAATCACGAGGACATCAACCGTGAACTTTGGGTTGTCAGGGTCAAACCTTTTCGGGTCAACGATGGGCCAGGCTTCAAGGCAATCGGCAATCTCGTGCGGTGTCCGCTCACCCTTGTTCGGACCCACTGCAAGTGCACGCATACTGGTCTCAATGTAATCCGGATGGAAAGACTTTAGTAACGCCTTCTTCGCCTCGGCATCAAGTAAAGGAATCTTACCCTGCTTGATGCGCTCCTCTCTGGTTGCCTCAAGCCGCCTGATGGACTCCTGCATTGACTCTGGATACATCATCCCTCCTATTCCGGTTCAATATCCCGTTCCTCGTAGTAGAGACGGGAGAGTTCCGCTTCGCTCATCTTGGTGAGCCGGTCAAGTCCAGGTTCAAACCTGCCCGCCTTAATCTCCTCCAGGCGCTGGGCAAGGTGTTGAGCGCGCGGGGCAATCTTGGCACCGTAAAGCCGCCGCGCCAAGAGCCCCACATTGTAATGGACAATCTCTGCCGGACACCGGCTCGCACACAGACCGCACATAATGCAGTCAAAGGACATATCCGCCACCTTGGCGATATCACCCCTGATTGCCGCCTGAATATAGCCCATCACATCAATGTCCTGAGGGCAGATTTTGGTGCAGGAGTTGCAGGCGATGCAGCGCATCAGTTCTGGATAAAGTTTTACCAGCACCTGGGTATCGGCCTGCAGTTCCTTTATGTCGTAATCCTTCTTGTTTGCCGGATAAAACGGGATCTGGGTGAGATACATTCCATCCTCAACAACGGTCTGACAGGCAAGCCCAACCTTAAGTTTATAGGAGTCGCGGGTGCGATAAACCGTACCGCAGGCACCGCAGAACCCGCCCCGGCAACCGCAGCCGCGGATGAACCGGTAACCGGCATACTCCATCGCCTTCATTATTGTCAAGTCCTTGGGCACCCGATAAGCCTCACCCATCACATAGATGGTGACAAAATTATTTCCACTTGGGCTCAGTTCCTCGCTCTTTCTTTTTTTCCTCGCCATCCTTCAGCCCTCCCTTTTATATCTTCTCACACCCTCTTTGTAAAGGTCAGCACCATAACAGTCATTGACAACAATCACCGGGAAGTTCTCAACCTCAAGTTCCTGCAAAGCCTCTGGACCCAAATCATCATATGCCACCACCCTTGCCGCACGCACCCTCTGGGCAAGGAGCGCTGCCGCACCACCAACCGCGGCAAAATATACCCCACAATATCTCTTTAATGCCTCAATCACCTCTGGACTTCTGTTGCCCTTGCCAATCATCCCTTTCAGACCAGCCGCAAGCAAACTCGGGGTATAAACATCCATCCGGTATGATGTTGTTGGTCCGCACGAACCAATAACCCTTCCCGGCTTTGCCGGGCTTGGTCCCACATAGTAAATAACCGCACCCATTATATTAAAAGGAAGGTTTTCCCCTTTTTGCAGGCTCTCGGTCAACCTTTTGTGTGCCAGGTCCCTGGCGGTATAAATTAAACCGGTAATCTCAACCGCATCACCAGCACGCAGGCTCTTTACCACCTCATCGGTCAAAGGGGTCCTGACGCTCTTTATCTCACCCATAATTACAGAATTGCGGTTTTGTGCCTCTGGGCATGGCAGTTGATATTCACCGCACAGGGCATCGTCGCAATATGGCAGGGAAAAGCCTCAATGAAAACCGCCAATGCGGTAACCCTGCCACCAAGCCCCTGAGGTCCTATCCCCAGTTTATTAATCTCATCCAGGAGTTCCTTTTCCATCTCGGCATAGAAAGGGTCAGGATGGGTTGAACCAATCTCCCTGAGGAGCGCCTTTTTGGCAAGCATTGCGCATTTCTCAAATGTGCCACCAATCCCGACACCAACAATGACCGGTGGGCAGGGGTTTGCCTGTGACCGCTCAACCCGGTCAATCACAAACCGCTTGATGCCAAAAGCACCATCCGCAGCCGAAAGCATCCTTACCTCGCTCATATTCTCACTGCCACCACCCTTGGGCTGAACAACAATCTTCAGTTTATCACCGGGAACAATATCGGTATAGATGATTGCCGGCGTGTTGTTGCCGGTGTTTTTTCTTCTTAACGGATCAGAGACAATTGACTTGCGGAGATAACCCTCGGTATAGCCCTTTGCCACCCCCTCCTGAATCGCATCGTAAAGCTCACCACCCTCAACCCTGACACCTGAACCAATCTCAACCCAGACAACCGCCCAGCCGGTATCCTGGCAGATGGGCATCATCTCCTTGCGGGCAATCTCCTGATTCTCCAAAAGTTGCCTTAAAATCTCCTTGCCGGTGGGCGACTCCTCCATCTCCAGCCCCTTTTTAAAAGCAGAAATCACATCATCACCAAGGATGCAGTTCGCCTCAACGCACAACCGCGCCACCGTATCCCGAATTTTCTCAAACGGTATTGTCCTCATCTCACAGCGCCGGTTCTAAAACCCAGGTCTCGGTCGCATCCGGTAAACTGGCAAGCGAGATTTCAACCTCAGACTTACCGATGCGTTTGGAATTGGGCGCAACTCGCAAAAACCCATCCACACCCTCAATCTGAAAGCTTAATGATGGGGTCTTGTAGTGCATCGGAATCACCACCTTCGGCTTGAGCAAAGAGACGAGTTTCGCCGCCTCCTGCGCATCAATCGTGAAAACACCTCCCACCGGGATAAGCAAAACATCAACCCTGCCCATCGCCTTCAAGGTTGCCTCATCCGGAATATGCCCTAAGTCACCCAAATGCACTATCCGCAAATTGTCAACCTCATAAACAAAAACGGTATTTCTGCCCCTTTCCCTGCCACCGCTCTTGTCATGAAATGTGTCAATACCTGAGATTTTTATCCCGGCGACTGTCCAGGGTCCAGTGCCTTTGAGCACCTGCGGGCTACCGGGCAGATTGGCGCTGCCGCAGTGGTCAGGATGCTCATGACTCACCGTCACCACATCCGCCTTTTCGCTGATTCTCTTATACCCCACCGCATTGTCATAAGCGCCGGGAACATAAGGGTCGGTGATAATCTTCGTGCCCGCATCCGCGGTGATGAGGAATGCGGAATGCCCAAGCCACTTAATCTTCATCTTTACTCGGTGATTGGGACTACCGAAACCCGTTTCTTATCCCTTGAAGCCCACTCAAACCGCACCACACCGTCAACTAAGGCATAGAGGCTGTCATCGCTTGCCCGGGCAACATTCCTGCCCGGCAGAAAACGGGTCCCCCGCTGCCTGACAATGATTGCGCCGGTCCGCACCCGCTCGCTCGCAAAAGCCTTGACACCCAAACGCTGACCCGGGCTGTTGCGACCGTTCTTGGCTGTGCCGCCACCTTTTTTATGTGCCATAATTACTCCTTATGAATTTATAACCAATTTCTACTGCTTCGCAAGAAATTAATTATAGCCCTCAATTTCCTTTAAGTCAAATACATCGGCAATATCAGACCGATGCCATTCAATACCAACCAAACCCTGAAACTGCACGAAAAACGAGCCCAGGCAAAATTTGCAAATCTCTTCATCTATTATTACCTATAAAATAAGAGCCCGAAAAACGGACAAAATTAACACCAAACCTTTCAGTTCTCAGCGATAAATCGGCTAAGTTGCATAATAGCATAACCTTAACACATTGGTCCTGTTTAGCTTCTTTATTAACAGGGTAGGTGCCCCCCACCACCCCCTATTTACCACCTGCCCCGGACTTCACCAAAACCGTCATCCTTAACCTTCAGTTCAATATTCAGTTCCGGGATAAATCTCTTTACAACCTCAATATTGGTCAAAAGATGGTCGCTGACACGGGTGGTGGTGAAATGGAAATCCTGCTTGCTCAAGCCTAAAAAAGGGACAATCTGGTCACTGAGATTGGGGTCAAGCGCACCAGGAGCCTCTTGATGCCTCTCAAAAAGTTCGTAAACCTCATCCGCAACCTGTTCTGCCCTTTTCCCCTTTTTGCCCAGAGAGGAAAACCCGGCAACAGCCCCTTGATAAACCGCCTCCAGGAAAAGGTATGTTCCCGGGCATCTTGCCTTGACCTCAAAAACTTCAACATTTTCTGGCTCTTTGCCCAAGCTCTGTTTCAGCCTCGCTGCCTGGCGCTGGGCAATCTCAACCGGCAGATTTGCCACGCCCGAGACGATTCGCAAACCCTTTAACCCGCCCTTATCTTTAACATCAAGACCTTTTAAATTTTCTTTTTTAACCGGCTCGGTCTTGACAACAACCTCACCTCCACCAACCGGATAAAAACCATAGGCGTTAAGCTTCGCCTCTGCCTTAAAACCCAACCTCTCCAAAAATGGCAGTAAAACCCTTTCGAGATACTCATAAACCGGACTGAAAGGCACATGGGTTCCACCCCGCAAAACCGCCTGACAGGGCTTATCACTGAAAAGCATTATCGGCAAAAGAGTCTGGGCAACCAGAGTTACCGCACCTGCGCTTCCCCTTTCGCCCGCAACATCAACGGTCAAATCCTGACAAAAAACACCCGCCGGCTCAAACACCAGTTCGGTTGAACCCAAAAAATCCCCCTCCACCTTTGCCCGGGAAAGTTTTGCCGCTGCCCTGACACCGGCAAGGTGCTGGGGCATAAGACCCGGCTTTGGTCTCCTTGCCCTGATATTTTTGATACGGATTGGCGCTCTTAGAATCACACTCAGGGCAAGGCTGGTGCGCAGGATCTGACCGCCACCCGAGCCAAACGAGCCGTCAATCTCAATCATCTACTTCTGCAAAAGTTCAAGCATCTTTTGGGCGTTACTGAGCATATCCTGGTCATTGTTGAAAAAGACATAGACCCCTTCTGGCTTTGCCGCCCTGATTTTCCCGACAACCTCCTTTAACTCCCTGGCGGTGTAGTTATGCTGATACCAGGAGGTCCGGCCATGCATCCGCAGATAGACCAGACCTGAGGTGTTGTAAATGTCCTTAAAAAACTTGGGCGCATCAACTGAAACCAAAGTTATCCCCAGCCCCTTTGCCCACTCTACTGTCTTTTCATTAAACCAGGACTCGTTCCGGCACTCAAGAGCAAACCGCTCCTTAAGACCGCACCTTTGGACAAACTCAGCCACCCTATCCCTGTCATCTGCCGCCATCTGGGGATGCAACTGAAAAAGATAAAAATCAATATTTTTGTCAAGTGGCTGAAAAAGTTCGTAGAAACGCTCCCACACCTCAAAACCATCTTTGTTTAACCGGTGGATATGGGTTACCAGCCTTGAGACCTTTACCGCCCAGACAAGACCCTTACCCTTTTTCGCCCAGGACTTCACCTGATTGGGAAAGGGAAACCGGTAAAACGATGCGTTCAACTCCACCGCATTCAGACCGGAATTGTCACAATACCAGTCCAGGCTGCGAGACGGATTCCAGGGGTAAAACCAGCCCGATGTGCCCACAAACACCCGCATACCCAATCATAAAAACCACTATCCATCTGTCAAACCCTGCCACTACTCCAGCGGGGTCTAAACAGGCTGTGCGAATTTACTTGACACCGATACCCGACTGCATATAATCATACTTGCATTGGTCTTTAAAAGAAAAAAAGGAGGAAGAATGCGCAAAGAGCATGTTGCTTTTGCGACCGCTGTGGTTCTTATTTTGACCGTTGCCCTGCCCGTTTTCGCCGCAGAGGCAAACCGGCGCCCCTGTCTGTGCGGCCCAAAGATAACACCACTCCAGGGCACGGGCAGAACAACCTATATTGCCCAGGTCCGCTATTCTGACCCGGACAATGACCCACCGGCAAAGGTTGAGGTCTATATAAACGGGACCGCTTATCCAATGCGCCTGGTAAAAGGCAAACCCGCTGCCGGGATTTATCAGGCAAGGATAACCCTACCTTCAGGCGAGTACAACCATTACTTCTATGCCGAGGACATTCGCGGACTCTCAGAGCGTTATCCCCGCTATGGTGCCAAACCCGGTCCTTATGTTGGTATTGGCAAACAGATTTATAACCGCCTGCCGGTTTTGACCAATGGCGCCTGCTATCACGACTACATCACCAACCAGGAGGTCTACACCTTCTCGGTTCATTACGAGGACAAGGATGGTGTCAGACCCCAGGCGGTGCGGGTAAACATCGATGGCATCTGGTACGATATGACCCTCCACCAAGGTACACCTGCTAACGGTCTTTATGTCTACAAAACCAAACTTAAGCCCGGAAAACACTTCTATTACTTTGCGGGAGTTGACCAGTGCGGCGCCTGTGTGCTCCATCCCGCTTATGGTATAATTCAAGGTCCCACTGTTTGGGAAAGAGGCAACGCAGTGCCCAGATTAATGGGAGAGAAGGTGGACCCGGCAGCAGGGAACAGAAGAACAGTATTTACCTACTATGTTGAGTACCGCGACCCGGACAACGACCCGCCCACCCGTGCGGAAATTTACATCAATGGGAAACCCCATAAGATGCACCTGATGTGCGGCAAGCCCTGCGAGGGCGTCTACCGGTTCAAAACCAAACTCTGCCCTGGTATCTATCACAACTACTACTTCTATTTTGAGGATGGCAAGGGTGGGTGGTACCGGTTACCAGAAACCGGCACCTTCCACGGTCCAGTTGTGGTAAATGATATGGGTTGTCAACTTTAAAATAAACCATAATGGAGGATGTAAATGAATAAAAAGACCCTGATAGTGATTATGGCTGGGGTGATTGTTGCGGGGTTTATTGGGATGGGGTGTCCAAAACCAGGGGCACCCAGCACCCCAATAATCGTCTCGGCTCCAGAGTCAACCTGGGTTAATGCCACAACACCGATAAGGGTGTTTGCTACCGCTCCTAACAACAAGGACATCCGCTACATCACCGACCTTGGTCAGCCTGACAACAAGATGGACACCTCTGATGTGACCGGCAGTGGCGATACCAACTACATCTACCCGAAATGGACCCAGACCGGCACCTTCAACTTCAAGGTTGCCGCCTATCTTGAAGAGGACCCGACAAAAATCTCCGAGTTCTCCGCACCAAAAAGCATCCGTGTTCTGCCCAACAGCCCTCCTGAAAGTATAAAAATCTTTGCCCCTCCTGGAACCGCGAAGGGTGTTGAAACCCAATTCCGCGCCACCGCTCTTGACCCGGAAAACGACTCAATTCAGTTCTACTTTGACTTTGGTGACGGCTCCAAGGGCTGGATTGATACCAGAGTGGCGCCAGGCGAAACCATCACCACCACCCACAAATTCAACTCTGAAGGCACCTTCTGGGTAAAGGTCAAGGCAAGGGACTGGCCAAAACGGTCAGAATCAGCGCCCGAATCAATTGCGATTGTTGTTGGTGCTGCAGGAAGGGTCATGTGGAAATTTTCCGGCATCGTCGGCGATGATTCCCAACCACCGATTGCCTCACCCGTTGTCGTTGACACACTAATCTACACCTACTGTGACAATGGCTATTTCTATTGCGTTAGCCACAACTCCGGGAGGAAAAGGGCTGATAGAGGAACACGGGAGCCAGAAGATTACATCTTCAACGGTCACCCTGCCTATTGCCGTAACACTGGACATATCATCGTCGGCAGCGAGGATGCCTATTTATATGCCTTGAATGCCAGCGGCTTAGGAGTTGCCTGGAAATGGACGCCGGACACTATGACTGCAGGTTGGGGTACTCCGGCAATTAACGGGACCAAAATCTATATCGCCAGCGATGAGGACACCCTCTATTACCTTGAAGATGCCGGTAGCAACTGCAGCTTCATTGGCAAATACAAATTACCGGCAGCAATTGTGGGCGCCCCGGTTATCGACCGGAACGGTTATCTCATTTTCGGCTGCGATAACGGCATTCTCTACAAAATGGAGCCCAATAGTCCCAATGTCGTCTGGGAATGCACTTTGCGAACCAATGTAATGCTCTCCACCCCGGTAATTGATGACAACGGCACCATAATTGTTCCGGATGACTCGGGTTATGTCAATGCGGTTGATGAGGACGGCAACAAGCTCTGGCAAACGATGGTTGACCCGGCTGAAATCAGCGGTATGGCGGTTGGAGCCACAAATGTTTTCATTACCACCGGCTCGGGCAAACTCTTTGCCCTGAATCAGCTAACCGGCGCTATTGAGTGGCAACACCAGCACACCACCAACAGCCTTATCGGCGCACCATTGCTCGCTGCCAATGGCTATATCTACTTTATGGACGATGACGACTGCCTCTATGCCGCCAATCAGAGCGATGGCAGCCTTGTCTGGGTCGCTGACTGCCTGCAACAGGTTGGGGGTAGAGGTGTCAGAACCAGACCAAGGAAACTGGAGGCGGCAGAGAATCCCAGCCTGAGTATTGGACCTGATGGTAATATCATCGTCTTGGGTGAGTCCTATATGTACTGCGTGCTCGGCTATCCTGAAGGAACACTTGACAACTCTGCACCCTGGCCCAAGTGGCAGAAGGACCTCTATAATACCGGCAAGAAATAAAATAGCATTCAACGCGAAAAAGCGGTGGGTTGCAACCCACCGCTTTTTCCTTTAACTTGACTTTTGCTTCATCGACGATAATGTTTATTAATGCGAATTTTGAAAGTCCTAATCTTATCTTTTATTTTGCTTAACTGCCGCCGCGCCACGACAC
>JBDRUF010000045.1 GCA_039801245.1 candidate division WOR-3 bacterium | reverse complement strand
GTCTTCGGTCTCCGGTCTTCAGTCTTGTGCAGGCAGAAAGGCATACAGATTAAGCCGTTCATTCTGACCTTCCTTTCTGTCATTCCGACCGGAGTGGAGGAATCCCTCACCTTTATCCCGAACCCCTCGCCTCGTCATTCCGAGCGCAGCTGAGGAATCCCTTGATGGCTCAATGGAACTGCAAAGTGCAAAACCTATTCCGAGCGCCCAGGGAAAGGCTTGTCCCGAGCAAAGCCGAGGGAGATTCCTCCACTCGCCTTCGGCTCGGTCGGAATGACAGGCCAAGGGGTGCAAAACCCTTCCATTATTCTGACCTTTGCCTTGCCTCCTCATCCGTCATTTCGACCGCATTGGAGAAATCACTTAGGATGTGGACTATTGACAAAATATGGAAATGGTGTATAATATAATTGTTAAAGGCGTAGGTATGATACTATACTATACTCCTCTTACGCTCGTGGCTATTCCGGTTCTATAATCAATCAGGAGAGGTGATTGGAGGCAGGTAAACTCTCCAGACATTAATTTAATTAATGTCTGGAGAGTCAAACAAAGTTGTGTTGGTTTATTGGTAGGGAAAGGGCTTGCAAAGAAAAAGGAGTAGAGATGGAAAACAAAAAATCCGCATTATCCCTTCTTGTGCTCTGCCTACTTCTTGGCGTTTTGGAAGTAGGAAATGCACAGGAGCAAGGGGTGAGAGTTACAAATAATGAGAGGTATGACTTTCTCTCCTCCAACAATGCGTGGTGTATACAGTATAATTCCTCTTACTCAACCATTCATGTTGTTTACCTGACCGACTCGGTACGCGGAACCGGGTCGATGTGGAATGTAATTCATAAGGCATACAACGCTGCCAACAACTCTTTACTCTATATGCATGTATTGACTGATCCCTATGCCCCTGTGGATTTACCGGAGGCTCTTTCACTTGCATTGCTACGGACCTCTGAGCACCTAAATGCCTGTTGGATTGAGGAGGACACCACAGACCGATACAGTATTGAATCCAGGCGCACCACTAATAACGGAATGGAGTGGCTCCCTCAAGAACGCATCGCTTCTAAAACCCGTCGACCTCGAGTAGTGGTATCAAATGTTGCTGGTCCTGATGTTGACCAGCGTTACTTTCGGGTTCACTATGTATGGGTGGAAACCGAGGAAGCACAGTTTCAGGACGAGGAGGGCGATGTTTACTATAAGAATGAAGAATATAAACGTAGTTCGCTGGATGAAGAGCCTCCTATGGCGCTATATCGGCTTACTTATACCGGCAGCGCTGCGCTTCCTTCAGTTGCCGCATCATCAAACTATGTCTTTGCGGTGTGGCAGGATGACTACGAAACCTCTGATAGACCCCAGATATACCTCCGCCGCAACACTTATTATGGAACCGCGGATTCTTGGAAACCCCAACAGCGAATCAGCGACCCTATGACCCCAGGTTGGGCTGAAAAACCCTGTATCGCTGCTAATGCTCCTTATGTTTATGTAGTATGGGAACAGCATTCTCCCCAGGGATATGACGACCACCCGATAATATATTTCCGCAGAAGCACAGATAATGGTGTAACCTGGGGGAATATAGAGGCTATCGGATACTATGAGGTTGGGGGAAAGAGCCCCTACGCCCCCCGTCAATATACACCCTCCATCTGCGTATCCGGTTCAAAAGTGTATGTGGCATGGCAAAATGGAATAATCTACTACCCCACTTTTACCATTCTTGCCAAGCGTTCTGTTGACAACGGCGTAAACTGGTCTCAGTCGCACTGGGTTGGTGGCTACGAGGAAGTGCCTCCGGGTATGGAGCCGGAGCTGAACCCGTCGGTCTCAGCAGAAGGGGATGTCCTTTATGTCGTCTGGTGTGATTACCGACCAGGAGCCCCGAGCAGAGAGGTATACTATTGGAAAATAGATACCTGGACCGATGGCTCTTCTGGTGGTGGTGTCCAAGCTATATCCAGCCTAACAGTTCCTATAGAGGAATTGAGTGTGAACCCGAATCCGGTTACCAACTGTGTTACAGTGGCATTTCACATCAACCAGACTGCACCGGTAAAAATCGGCGTTTATGACAGAACCGGGAGGCTTGTTTCCATCGTAGCCGATGCAAACCTCCCTCCCGGAAAACACGATATAGTGTGGCACTGCACCGACCTAAACGGAAACCGTCTGGACAAAGGTATCTACCTCCTTCGCGTGCTCGCTGGCGGCTTTTCTTCGTGCAATAAGCTGACAGTTATCAGATAAGGGGATGCGATGATACTTCTCGGAATTTTTCTACTGGGAATGGGTGCGGGGGTTAACACCCCGCACCCTCTGAACTGGTTTATGATTGATACCACCAGGACCGTTGTGCCCGAGGGAAATGAGCAAACGATGGCAAGAATTGTGTTTGACGGTGCCAACTTTGTCTCGGTCTGGGCTGACAACCGGATGACCCGAACTGGTTATAGAACTGTCTATGGAACGCGTATCGCTCCTGATGATGGCAAGGTTCTTGATAGCATTGGTGTTTTGATAACAAGGCTTCCATCCGACCGTGAGATATATGAACTCAGCTGTGCCTCAAGCGGCGTTAACACTCTAATTGTCTGGGAGCAGCGGCTTTATGTAGATAGTGCAGAAATTAAGGCGGCGCGGGTTGGGCTTGACCTGTCGGTTTTAGATTCTACCCCTATCATCATCGACACTGGCAACTGCTTTTACCCCCGAGTCGCTTATGGAGAAGGCGGTTACCTGATTGTCTGGCTCATCCCCGGTGGCGGCATCTTTGGCAGAAGGGTGTCGGTTGATGGGGCTCTTCTTGACTCTGCACCAATTCTCTACCACCTCTCTGGCTGTCATATTGATGATTATCAGGTGGCATCAAATGGCAGGGATTATCTTTTAACAGTTCTGGAGCATAATTCTGGGTATACCGAGGTTTTCCTCCGGGGGATTAAGATAGATGCGGGGGGCAATGTAACCGACACCCTCCTTATCTATCATTATGAGGGACCTGCTCCTCCCCGTTACGGGAGTGACTGTGAATTTGGCATCTGTTTTGGCAATGGCAATTACTTTATTTCATTCACCCGTGACTGGGGTGGTTCAACATATCAGCAAATCTTGGGGATAAGGGTTAGCTCTGATGGTGTGGTGATTGACACAATTCCGATTGTCATTGACTCCGTGAGGGTCTTGGTGGGTTACCTCACAACCAAGGTGGCGGGTGGCGACGGAGTATATCTGGTTCTGGCACAGTTTAAGGATGGGCCTAATGATAATCTCTATTGCAAACGGGTCTCGGCTCAGGGGGTTGTTCTTGACCCAACGCTCATCCCCATTGCTATTGGTGGTTATAAATGGTATGCGCCCGGGGTTGCCTTTGGCGACAATCACGAGTTTATGGTGGTATGGGATGATGATGCCGAGAATATCTACTCCGCCCGGGTGACACCCTTAGGAAAGGTTTCTTCTGGTAAGGTCATCTCAACCGCTGCGGGCACCCAGACGGATCCTGATGTTGCCTTTGATGGCACAAATTACCTTTTTGTCTGGGGAGACAATAGAAACTGGAACACAGTCCCCAGAAACCTCCTTTATGGTGCGCTGGTGAACCCAGATGGGGTTATGCTTGAACCCGGGCCATTTGTAATTGCCCGGTATTCTGCTCCTGCCTCCCCCAAGGTGTGCTTTGGTGGAGAAAGCTACTTTGCCGTATGGACTGATTGCAGGAATGACCCTGATGGTGACCTGTTTGGTGCGCGGGTAACACCCAAAGGTGAGGTCCTTGACCCTGAAGGGATTCCCATTGCCACCGCGGCGCGCACTGAACGACACCCCTCGGTAGAATGTGGTGACGGGCACTATTTTGTGGTTTATGAATGGGGCAAGGGTGTGGGTAACGAAATCCGTGGTGCCAGGATAAAATTTGATGGCACGGTGATGGACACCAACGGTTTCCTTATCAGCGCTGGTGTGATTCACAATCATTTCCCCAACTTAGCATATAATGGCACAAGGTTTTTGGTGGTATGGTCAAATAAACCGGGCACCAATTCTCCTTCGGTAGTTAGAGGGGCACTAATTGACCTTGACTCCAACCCAATGGTTTCTGACACCTTCAGGGTCTCATTCACTCCAGAGGGTGTTTATTATTCCGAACCGCTTGCGGTCGCCTCAGATGGAAGGGACTTTTTTGTCGCCTGGCCAAACAATCGTGTGGGCGTGCAAATAGCAAAGGGCACTTCAATTGGAACCCGCATCTCCCACGAAGGCGTTGTTCTGGACACCGCCGGGATTTTCCTCGGAGGAAAATGGCCTACCGATATGGTGTTTGATGGCACCGATTATGCGTTGGTGCGTGGTATGGGAGGGAAAATTAACTTAAGTTTTATCAGTCAGGCTGGTGTGCCTCACGATACTAACGGGATTGACCTTTGGGTCAGCCCCTACCGGCTCCGTCGTGCCCGCTTGGCAAAGGGAAATGACGATCGGTTGGCGGTCACGGTCTGCGACTTCATACCTGAACCATACAACACCACCCGCGCATTTGCGACATTCTATAACCGAACTGGTGTAAAAGAACCGCAACCAGCAGAACCATCTTTTTCCCATTTTTCGGTAAGGCTTTTTCCTACGGTAGCAAAGGATAAACTGGAAATAGAATACAGCTCAAATGAGGGTCAAAAAGTCAGGATATATGGTAAAGATGGAAGAATGGTTCAAGAAATAACTCTGCCGCTCCTTTCCAAAGGAGACAGACATCGAGTGGCAGTTGATATATCCACTTTACCGAGGGGCGTTTACTTTCTGATACCAAATAAAGGAGAGTCAGAGAAGTTTATAATTTTGCGCTGAACTCTGACGCGCCCAATCCGAGTGGTTATACCTTACGATAAGAGTACAGTGTTTTTGTGGAGGTAAGGATACGAAATTCGTAGCGATTGCCTATGGTCCTGGCTGGCAGTTTGACGCATCAGACTCAGCCTTTGCGATTGTGCCTATTGGTATAACAGAAGAAAAAGCTGCGGTTATCAAACACTGGTCACTCAGTGTTTATCCTGGTTTCGGCTTGGTCAGAATTCATTATGATGTGCCTGCGCCTTTCTTTATCCGTCTCAGTGTTTATGATGCCAATGACAGATTTGTAAAGACTTTGATGAACGGCGAGCAGAAGCCAGGGATTTACACAGTTGTCTGGGATGGTAAGGACGGGCATAATCGGCAGGTGCCAAACGGGGTCTACTTCTACCGGCTGGATGCGCCGGGGATAACAGACACAAAGAAGACGGTCTTGATGAGATAAGGGTAGCGAGAATGGATACGGGGCGCTGAGCACCAGCGCCCCACTTGGCATTACTGGTTGGATGGTGCTTGAACTTAAGCGCGGTGCCAATGACATCCGCCATCTTGCGCCAGGTGTCTATTTCATCCGCGCCAACTCTTCAAGAGGACTCAGCAGAGTTGTGATAGTTCGGTAATAAGGCAAAGTCTATCAGGCTCCAGGAAAAACGAGAGGAAGCTGTAGAGTAAGCCATCCTTGACTTTGGGCAGGATTTGATTTAATTATCAAGCCGTTGACCTATTTTCTCCAGCAGTTGATAAATGGACTGCAGTTAGGGTTTGTCTATGCCCTGATTGCATTGGGATATACGATGGTTTATGGAATTGTCCGTTTGATTAACTTTGCCCATGGGGATGTTTTTATGGTCGGTGCCTATCTGGGCTTTTTTGCCCTGACCAGCTGGCATCTGTCTTTTCCGATAGCGATACTCTTGGCGATGGTTGGTTGTGCGCTTTTGGGTATGTTCATTGAGCGGGTTGCGTATAAGCCTTTGCGCAATGCCGCAAGGATTTCTGCGCTTATTACCGCAATCGGTGTCTCCCTTTTTCTTGAATACTTCACCAGTCTGAAGTTTGTGTTCGGTCCGTATTTCCGGGCATATCCGCGTCCATTTGCGATTAAGACCTATGAACTTGGGGGTGTGACCATCTCCAATATTCAGATTATTGTGTTTGGCGTGGCAATCTTGCTGATGCTGGCACTGACACTTTTTGTCAATTACACCAAGACCGGTCTGGCGATGCGGGCAGTTTCCTTTGATCACAGTACCGCGCGGTTGATGGGTATCAATGTTGACAATATTATTTCTCTGACATTTGGTATCGGGGCCGCGCTTGCCGGTGCTGGTGGGGTGCTTTACGGTATTGCCTATCCCCAGATTCACCCTTTTATGGGGATAATGCCTGGACTGAAGGCGTTTGTTGCTGCGGTTTTAGGTGGAATTGGAATAATTCCGGGCGCGATGTTAGGCGCGGTTATTATGGGTGTGGTGGAGAAACTTACTGAGGTTTATATCTCATCAACACTGCGCGATGCCGCCGCATTCGGAATCCTGATTATTGTGCTCTTAGTGCGACCTGCCGGTTTGTTGGGCAAAAAGGAAGGGGAAAAGGTGTGAGATGAAGCGTTTCAGCTCTGGAATTGTCGCTCTTTTAATACTCATTGCCTGTTTTGTGGTTGTCGAGGTTTTGATTCTAACCGGCGTTATCAATCCTTATGTTCAGACAATTCTTTCTTATGCCGGTATCGTGGTAATTTCTGCGCTCGGTCTTAATCTGATTTATGGTTATACTGGGCAGTTTTCCCTCGGTCATGCCGCATTTTATGGCATCGGTGCCTATGTCTCCGCTTTAATAACCAGGGCGATTCCGAATATCGGTTTTTTGGTTTTGCCTTTGGGTCTGATCGGTGGTGCACTCAGTGCCGGTGTAATTGCATTTCTTATCGGTCTGCCGATTCTGCGGCTGAAGTCCGACTATCTTGGTATTGCGACCCTTGGTTTTGGAATGATTATGAATGTGCTTTTCAAGAATTCAGACAAGGTTATTCCGGTGATGGGCGGGGCGGCAGGGATGCGGGGAATAGTCAAACTGACAACATTTCCCTGGGTGTTTTTCTTGGTGGTAATTGCCTGCATTGTACTTCGCAACCTCATTTTTTCCGGGGTGGGCAGGGCGCTGCTTTCAATTCGGGAGGATGAACTGGCAGCAGAGGCGGTCGGTATCAATACCACCAGATACAAGACATTAGGGTTTGTGATTGGGTGTATGTTTGCCGGGGTTGCCGGCGGGCTTTATGCCCATCTCTACACCTATCTTAATCCCGACAACTTTGATTTTCTGAAGTCGATCGATGTGCTCTTGATTGTGGTGATTGGTGGTATGGGCAGCATCTCAGGAACGGTGCTTGCCGGATTTGGCTGGGCAATCTTACTTGAGGGTCTAAGGGTTGTTTTGCCTTCAGCGGTTCAGGAGTGGCGCATGGTTGTCTATCCCTTGCTACTCATTATCTTTATGCTGGTTCGTCCTTATGGTGCGATGGGTGGAACAGAGTTTGGGTTCTTAAAACCTACCGAGTATCGGCGCGGATGAACCCGGTTCTTGAGATTCGTGGTCTCACTAAGGCTTTTGGTGGTCTGATAGCGGTCAAGGATTTTGCGCTGAGACTGCAGGAAGGTTCTCTTACCGGTCTGATTGGACCTAACGGCGCGGGCAAGACCACCGTTTTTAATCTCATCACCGGAATGGTTGCACCCAGTAGCGGTTCTATCTCCTTTCATGGAAAGGAGATTACCAAAATGAAGCCTTATCAGATTTACCAGTTAGGGGTTGGCAGGACATTTCAGAACATCCGCCTGTTCAAGGAGCTTTCGGTTCTTGATAATGTCCGGGTGGCATATCAACATCGCGGTAAGTGCGGGGTTTTTGGTTCAATTCTGCGTACCCACAGGTTCAGAGAGGAGGAGAGGGAGGTTACCGAAAAGGCAAAAGAGCTCTTATCGGTCTTGGGTTTGAGGCTGCGGGAGAAGGAACTGGCAAAAAATCTGCCTTACGGTGAACAGCGCCGGCTGGAGATTGCCCGGGCGCTGATTGCCGGACCAAGGCTCCTTCTTCTTGATGAACCGGCAGCAGGAATGAACCCTGCAGAGATAAGCAGGCTGATGGAGCTGATTCTTTTCATCCGAGAGCGGTTTAATCTCACAATTCTTCTGATTGAGCATCAGATGAAGGTGGTGATGGGCATCTGCGAGGAGGTGGTGGTAATGGATTTTGGTGAGGTGATTGCCCGTGGTGCCCCGGCCGAGGTGCAAAACAATCCGAGGGTGATTGAGGCGTATTTAGGTAAGAGAGGAGCGTAAAGGTGCTTTTGGAGGTTAAAGACCTAACCGTTGCCTATGGCGCAATTCGGGCATTGCAGGGTGTTTCATTTAATGTGAACCGGGGTGAAATTGTTACCCTTATTGGTGCAAATGGCGCGGGCAAGACCACAACGCTCAAGACCATATCAGGCCTCTTGAAGCCGGTTTCTGGTGAGATATTGTTTGATGGGAAAAGGATAGATACCCTTTCGGCACATCAAATCGCCCGGCTGGGGATTGTCCATGTGCCTGAAGGAAGAAAGCCATTTGTTGACCTGACCGTCAGGGAAAATTTACTCCTCGGCGCCTATAACCGTTCCAAATCAGAGGCGGCAGAATCAATGGAACGGGTGTTTAAGTCATTTCCGAGATTGAAGGAGCGGCTTTATCAGCGGGCAGGCACACTTTCTGGAGGGGAGCTGCAGATGCTGGCGATGGGCAGGGGTTTAATGGCAAAACCGAGGCTGTTAATGCTTGATGAGCCCTCAATGGGTCTTTCGCCAATTTTAGTGTCAGAGATATTTGCCATAATTAAGGAGATTTATCAAGGAGGAACAGCAATTCTTTTGGTTGAGCAGAATGCGTTTATGGCTCTGCAGATTGCCCACCGTGCCTATCTTTTGGAGACCGGCAGGATTGTCCTCGCCGGCGATGCTGACCAGATGCGCTCTGACCCAAAGGTCAAGGCTGCCTATCTGGGCGAATGAACACCAAACAGCCGGTTAACCGGTTGTCAGTGATTACTTATTTACCCTTCTATCTCCCGGTTGTTTTTGTTTTCACCATTTATTTCCTGACCCGCACGCCAGCGGTTGGTCTGATTGACTCAGGGGAACTGGCTGCCGGCTGTTACCTTTTGAATATCCTCCATCCAACCGGGTATCCACTTTACACCCTGATTGGTAGGCTTTTCTCCCTTGTGCCAATAGGCACGATTATCACCAGGCTGACAATTCTCAGCGCACTTTTCTCTGCCTGTGGGCTCGGGATTTTTATCCTTATCTGCCGCCAACTCCGATACAACCCTTTAACCTCGGCTGCGATTGCCACACTTGTCGGTCTATCCACGCCAATCTGGTCGGTCAGCACCGATGTTGAGGTTTACAGCCTTACCTTCCTCTTAAGCCTATTGGTCTGGTTAGTTGTTATCAACTTTCAGCATGATAATAGGCTTGCCCTTTTTCCCTATCTTATTGGCTTGACCTTAACCAATCATTTGACCGGTCTTTGGACAGTTATTGGTGCCTGTGTCACGCTTTTATTGATTTATCGTCAACGCCTTTTTCGCATTTTTCCCTCGCTATTTTTCTTTTTTCTCCTTGGCTTGACCCCATACCTTTTTTTGATTATCCGTGCCCGTGCCGGACCACTTCTTGCTTGGGGTAATCCGGTTAACTTAGAACGGTTCTGGTGGCATGTAACCGGCAGGCAGTATCAGGTCTGGATGTTTTCCTCATCATTTAATCAGGTTCTCGCCAATATCGGTAAAGGTACCATCCTTCTTTTGCGCTCCTTTGGCTTTGTCCTTTTGCCGGTCATCGTCTATGGATTTCTAAATCTCTACAAGCGCCAGAGGCAAATCGCACTGGGTTTGACCGCAACTACTATTATGTCAATTCTTTATGCCGCCAACTACAGCATCCCCGACATTGACGCCTATTATGGACAGGCGGTAATTCCCTTAGCGGTTTTTGCCGGTGCGGGCATCAACGCACTATTCCAGCGTTTTAGAAGAATTACATATTTAGTGTGGCTTTTGCCCTTTGTTGTTATCATATTTAACTATCCGCTGCAGAATAAAAGCCAGCACTATATTGCCTATGACCAGGCGGTCAATACCTTGCAGTCTGCCGATTCCAACGGCATCATCGTTACTGAATGGTGGGACATCTATGCCCCGGTTTTTTATCTGCAGGAGATAGATAAAATCCGCCCGGATGTCTGCATAATTGACAAGGAACTTTTAAGACGCTCCTGGTATTTTAAATACCTTGAGAAAAAATACCCCTGGCTCGTGGAAAATTCCCTATTGGAGGTTCACCGGTTTCTAACCCAGTTAGACCGGTTTGAACACAACCAGCCGTATGACCCGGTTGTCATTCAGGAGAGTTATATCGCTCTGCTTAGAAGTTTCATTATCAATAATCCTGAACGCCCGGCATACACCACATTTCCCCTTGAGGCTGATAATGACTCCCGGCAGCTCCTTACCGGGTTCAATTTGGTGCCGATGGGTGTCCTTTTTCAGGTCCGCACCGACTCTTTTGTGCCTGAATTTGACTATAACCGGTTAAGGGTGCGCATCCCTCGTTGGGGCATGGATGAGCGCAGCCGTTTTAACCTTAACCGTTATCAGATGTTCGTCCGCGCCCGGATTGCCCTGTTAAAAAGATTAAACCGCGATAGCGAGGCGCTTGCGGTTGAAAACTGGTATCACCAGGTGTTCAGTAACAGACTCTGATGGTTCCTTATCTTGTTCAGACATTTGCCAATGCTGGGCTCACTGCCGCGGTTGTTTATATCCCGCTCTTGGCAAAGGCATTTGGTGCCAACCATTCCGAGATTGGTCTGCTTGTTGCCGCTTATCAAGGGATGATGCTTGTTGCCACGCTTGTTTTCGGCAGGTGGGCAGATTTTGGTGACCGAAAAGGGTTTGTGGTCTATGGACTCTTTCTTAGTGCCGTGGCGCTTCTCCTGCACACCTTTGCCCGTAACCTACCCAGTCTTTTTGCTGTTCGGGCGGGTATCGGTCTTTGTGCGGGCATATTCCCGGCTGCACTCATCGCCTATTTTTATCAAAAGGACAACAGACTGGGCAGGTTCAGCGGTTTTGGTTCTTTGGGCTGGGCATTGGGTGCGCTTCTTGTCGGTTTGGTCAGCACCCAAGCCATATTTCTTGTTAGCGGGCTATTGATGCTTCTCACCGCAGTTTTTGCTCAGGTTGGTCTGCGCAGCCAGCGGGTGAGATTAAGTCAGCCCTTTTTTGATTTAACCGTATTCAGGCGGAACTGGCGGATTTACATATCCTTTCTTCTGCGCCATCTCGGTGCATTCAGCATCTGGACGATATTTCCCTTATACCTTGCCCATCTTGGTGCGAACCGGTTCTGGATTGGGGTTGTCTATGCCCTTAACCCCTTGGGTCAGTTTTTCTTTATGAACATCCTTGAGCGGGTGCGCGATGGTCTTTTAATCAGGGCCGGTCTTTTTCTTTCCATTCTGGTCTTTATCGCTTTTGGTCTGGCAACAAGGTTTGAGCAGGTGATTCCTATCCAGATTGTCCTTGCCCTTTCCTGGTCCTGCCTCTATTTGGGAACATTAAAGCAGTTATTGCGCCTGAACCCAGAAAAGTCCACTGCCACCGGCATCCTGCAGTCGGTTCTGAGTCTGGCAGCGGTTTTGGGTGCGCTCCTTGAGGGGATTACCGGTGCTTTCGGGTTCAGGACAATAATGTTTGCTGCTGCGGGAATGGCGGTTCTGGGGGCATTAATTTATTCGATTTCTCCGGAGAGAAAAACCGGTTAGCGTGAGAGAAAGACAACCGCGAGCGCAGCAAAAACAAGGCCGAAGATATGTTTTAAACTGAGCGGTTCCTTTAGCACCAAATAGCCGAGAATTGCCGGGATAATGATATACATTCCGGTTAAGGGCAAAACAACCGAGGCAGGACCACCTTTTATCGCCAGGTAAAAGAAGACCGTTGCCAGCCCAGCGGCAAGACCGGAAAGAAGTGCTAAAGGTGATGATTTAACCCACTGCATTGAACCGGTCATAAGGGCATAGATGACAATCGGCAATATGCTTGCGAGGGTTGTCCAGAAGGCGATGGTTTCTGCAGGTGCATCTTTTGTTAGAATCTTGGTCATAAAACCCCATATTCCCCAGAGCAAAAGTGTAAGAAGCGAGAGCGCCCGATAGTCCATTAGAGAAATATCAGAACCTGATCAAGACCCCACCCCAGGTGAGACCGGCACCAAAGGCAACCATAATTATCAGGTCGTTTGCCCGAATCCTGCCGGTCCGCCGCGCCTCATCCAAGGCGATGATGGTTGAGGCGGAGGAGGTGTTGGCATACTTCTGGATATTGACAAACACCCGCTCCATCGGAAACTTCAAGAGATTCGCCATCGCCTCAATGATGCGCAGATTTGCCTGATGGGGGATGATGAGTTTGATGTCATCAGCACGCAGTTTTGTCTGCTCGAGTAGCCTTTTGACCACATCTGCCATTGAGCGGACCGCCACCTTGAAGATGGCACTGCCATTCATCTTGAGGTAATGCAGCCTTTGCTGGACCGATTCTATTGAGGCGGGGATGCGCGAGCCACCTGCAGGCATATACAAATCTGAGCCGTGGCTGCCATCAGCAGCAAGATAACTGGCGATGATGCCCTGCCCCTGTTCGGTTTCTGCCTTGAGCACCGCTGCACCCGCCCCATCAGCAAGGAGAACCGCGGTGCTGCGGTCGGTCCAGTCGGTAATTTTTGAGAGGACCTCAACCCCAACAACTAATATAGTTTTATAGGTGCCGGTGGCGATGAACTGGCGCGCGGTGGCAAGTGCATAGATAAATCCAGAGCAGCCCGCACTTAAATCCATAGCCGCAGCGTTGCGCGCACCCAACCTGTCCTGCAAAATGCAGGCGGTTGAGGGAAAGGGCATATCACCGGTAACGGTGGCGACGATAATCAGGTCAATCTCTTCAGGCTTGACATTGGCGTCAGCAAGGGCGCGGCGCGAGGCACGCAGGGCAAAGTCGGATGCGGCTTCATCCGGCGAGGCGATGCGGCGTTCCTTCATCCCGGTGCGCTCGGTAATCCATTCGTCAGAGGTGTCAAGGATTTTCTCCAAATCCTCGTTGGTAAGGACCTTTTCGGGCACATCAAAACCTGTGCCAGCGATGACCGCAGTATATGAAACCTTTGGTGATGCGGCATCTTTCTTCAATTCCACCTCAGGCTGGGAAAGAGAACTAAAATACTTCACAATGTTAATTTTACTCATATAGCATCAGAGGTCAACAAGAGGATATTTCTATGCAAGGTGGCAGAATTGGTGACGGGTGTTTAAAAAGGGCAATGGATATGCCGGTCTTCTTACAGGAAATTACTGCTTGAGCGTCAATTTGTAGCAATGCTTTATTTAGCTCTGCTTGTTTAATTAACTTCCAATAAAATGTTCTCTTTTCTATATAACTCCAGGTTGTCGGTGTTAAATTCTGGTTTCATTGATACCTTGATATTAAACAGGTCTATAAGACACCAGCCCTTAATAATGAACTCCTTTTCCCTTAGTTCGAGTGTGTCAAAGCATAGTAATAAATGATGACCATCGGCTCTAATCTTTTTCTTTGAGTTCTTCAAAGGGGAGAAGAAAAAATCCTCGGGGCGCCGACATCTCGTCTTGAGGTTGCTTTTACTTCCAATATACTATCTTCATCAATATAACCCTGCTCTTAAATTTCTTTATCCATCTTTAATTTTCTCCACCTATCCGGATCAAAAAAGATTCTCGGAAGCGGACTTTCCCTGGGTAGGGCGATTTCTTCATTCCTGTGTTTCCCTTTTCTTTTCCGAAAGAACTACCTGATAGGGTATTTTAATGATTTCCTTTTTCATTTTAGCCATTTTTATACCACCGCTTAAATATTAAATCGGAACTAGTTATCAAGTTTTTCTATTTGCACTCTTGCGGTAATTGGGATAAATTTTTGGAAAAAGGACTGGGTTTTTGCCGTTTGGTTAAGTATACTTATAAGTATACAGATTGGGTGGCGGGAAAATTGGGAT
>JBDRUF010000044.1 GCA_039801245.1 candidate division WOR-3 bacterium | reverse complement strand
CAGTCTGTTCGGGGTTGAAGTTACAGGGGAGATTGGTCCTAAAGGGAATGTGAGCGCCTCCTTAACCCTCAAGGGAAACTCCCCATTAAGTTATCGGATTCCACCAGGATTCAGGCTTGAGGTGACAACCTATGACCACCCCTTGGTGGTAAAGGCGGTGGAACCAAGAACCACCCCTCTTGGCTATTGGTATGAATTTCGCACCCCCTCAGATTTACCCTTTATGAGTGATAAAAACTGCGGGCTTCTTTATGGTGAGTATCGCCAGGGTAGATTTCTCTGGGCTGGGTTTGAATTGGGTGCGGTGGTCGGCAGCAAAACCCATCAGGTGGTATGGGAGCGGCTTTTGGCAAACTCAATCTCCTGGTTGAGAAAAGAGCCAGTTGCCTGGATCAACCCCTGGCCCAGTGTGGATAAGAGGGCAGAGGCGGCTGTGGTCTTTGTCTGCGATGCCGAATTCAGGTATTCCCAAGCGCTAAATGCATTGAGGGTCTTGAGTAATGAAGGTCTGAGCGGCACCTTCTTCCTGGTGCCTGAAGAGGCAAAGAACAGCCCTGTCATCACAAAAACACTTGCCGAATATGGTGAGATCGGGCTGCACGGTGTGGCGGTTTATCGCGGGGAGGATTATGAAGAGCGGTTAGCAAGATTAAAACAGGGGAAGGAGTTGATTGAGGGGCTAACCGGCAAAAAGGTCTGGGGCTTTCGTCCGCCAGAGGGGGGGTATGACTCATCAACGCTCAAAGCGCTCGCGGAGTTAAGGTATCAATATATCTGTACAGACAGCCTTCAGGACCGAGCCTGTCCAAGGGTTATTGGAATAGGGAAAAGGGGTCTTATTGCCCTTCCTAAGACCGGAAGGGACGATTATGAACTTTTGATCAAAGATAGCCTTCAGGACACTACAGAAATCTTTTCTGCCCTGAGAGATGACTTCTTGGGGGTCTATGAGGTGCAGGGCGCCTACCTCCTTTTCCTCCACAGTCACCTCCTCTGCGAGGAGAAAAGGATTGTGGTCCTAAAGCGGTTGGTCGAGTTCTTTAAAGGTAAAAATGTCTGGTTTGCAACCTGCAAAGAGATGGCAGACTGGTGGCAGGGGTTTGAAGATGTTTTTGTAAATGCGAAAAGGCGCGGACACTCAAGAATTGTAGTCAACATCTCGAATCAGGGCTCATCTGAGGTTAAAGGCATCCTGGTCTACATCGCCCCAGCTCGGCCGGTGCGAGAGATTTCTATAAAACCTGAACTGATAGGGGTAAGGGTTCCAGAGTATGAGCTCAAGGATGATGGGAAAATTTTGGTGCTTAAGTTGAAGAGGCTTGCTGCTCATACCAACCATACATTCTTTATTGATTGGAAATAAGCGGTAAGGCTAAGTTTATATAAAGATACACAAAACCCCGCAAGGGAAAATTGGGTTAAGTTTCAGATTTTGGCAACTTAACTAAATAACAATTTTTGCCAGGGTACCATTCCCCCAGTAATTTTGGTCCGGCCAGAGTTAAAAACGGGGTGAAATATGGGTATGGCAGGGAAAAGGGGAATGAGGGATGGGTTTTATTTAAGGCTTGAATTTTCTTGACGATGAGATATATGTTAATTATAAATAAAAGGAGAAATTTATTAAAAGAAAGGACGAAGGCAATTTCTGGAGTGATGGTGAGGTGAAAAGCCTATAAAACTATGCCTTTACTTAAGATTTTCTGCTTCGGTGGGCTGAAGATCTACCGGGATGACCAGCCAATAACAACTCTGCTAAAAAAGACCCAGGCGTTTTTAGCCTATCTGGCGGTGGAAAACAGGTCAAGGATGTCGCGCGAGAAACTCTGCGCGATGTTCTGGCCGGAGAGCGGTGAGCTGCAGGCGAAGTACAACCTGAGATATACCCTGTGGGTTCTGCGGACCGGTTTGGGCTTTCCCGAGGGACCAAAGTACGAATTTGTTATCTCTTATCGGGACGAGTGCCAGTTTAACACCGAGACAAACTACTGGTTGGATACCGAGGAGTTTGAGAAGAAAATAATCCTTGCCCATAATCTCGAGATTGACGATAATGCCCGGATTGGATATTTAACCGAGGCGGTGAACCTTTATCAGGGCGATTTTTTGGACGGCTTTTTTATCAAGCGTAGCTGGGAGTTTGAAAACTGGCAGCGAATACAGCGGGAGAGGTTTTTTCTAAAGTATACCGCGGCGGTGACAAATTTAGCCGACCTCCTCATCGCAAAAAAGGAGTATCAGGAGGCGCTCGCCCTTTACAACAAATCGCTTCTCATCGCGCCGGTGCAGGAGGAGTTTCACCAGGGGCTCATCCGTCTCTATCTTTTGATGGGTGAAAGGACCAAGGCGCTGGAGCAGTATGAGCGCTGCCGCGAGGTTTTAAAAAGGGAGATGCGCATTAGCCCCGGGGCGGAGACTCAAGAGCTGCGGCGCTCAATACTCCAGGCAGAACCAGAGGATGAAGGGGAGGGTTTGGAGATGCCGATTGCGGAACGAACCACGCTCCAATCGCTAAATAACTTCCCCACCTCATTTGACATTGATGAAATCTTAAAAGAGGTTCCAGATGAATTGACCCGGCGGCACAAAAAGTCGGTCTTGCCACCATTTGTCAACAGAGAAAAGGAGCTTGCCGAACTCAAGGGCATATTCCACGAGGTGGCGGAGGAAGGTGCCGCAGGGGTGGTATTTATAAAAGGGGAATTGGGGATAGGTAAGACGAGGTTGGTTGAGGAGTTTGTTACCCAGGAGGGCGATGATGCCGAGGTGGTTTACTGTGCGGTGCCCCAGCTTACCGATTCATTGCTCGGTGATATCTTCTATGAAGGGAGTGCCATCTGGCTGAAGAGGAGGTTAGCCCAAAAATCACCCCAATTGGATGATAAAGTAAAACAGCTTTTTTTCAATCTCCATTCCTTAGTAAAAATGGGTAAATCGCCAGCGACACAGTGCCTCGACCCAATCTTCAACCTCTTTTCTGCCATCTGTGCCGAAAGACCTCTAATACTTGTCATCGAAGACATCCACTGGCTCTCTCCTCCTTCCCTTGACATCTTTTACCAACTGATTGCAAAATCACTGCAAAAACCAACACTTTTCATTGCCACCTATCGTCCCGAGGATGAGGAAAACAAAATTCTCTCTGCCCTCATCGGCAGGCTTCAGCGGATAGTTAAGGTTAAAAAACTTTCCTTAAATCGCCTGACCTATGAAGATGTCTTTCTCCTGCTGCAAAAAAGCGAAGGGACACTTCCGGGCATTGCCCAACATGCAGAAACGGTTTACTTCCTCACCGAGGGTATTCCATTCTTGATAACCCTGATAATGGAGGAGTTCAAAGGTATACCCTCTCTCCCTGAGGCGCTAAAGGACATCGTGTTGGAAAGGATGAGGCGGTTGAGCGCTAAAGCGTTCTATCTCCTGAAGGTTGCTGCGGTTATGGGTAACTCGCAAAAACAAAAACATCTCTTAACCGTCTCACAGGTGGAGCGGGATGAATTCCCTTCCTGTTTCTTAGAACTGATTGAAAAGGGCTTCATCAATGAAAAGGAAAGCGGCGGGGAAATTACCTATACATTTACCCATCATTTCCTTCCTGGTATTATTCTTGAGCAGATGTCGTTAACCGAAAAGAGTCTCATCAAGGAAAGATGGGCAGAGTTGATAGCGAAGGTTGAAGATAAACCTTGATAGGGCTGACCCTGCTCTCCCTTCTTTCCTGCTTCCTGGGATGTTCATTTTTCACCGCTCCGGGCAATTTTGCCCTTGGGATTGGTGACCGCTACCAGCAACAGGTTGGTGATTCCTGGGTGGTGGTTTACAAAGAGGCAGAGAAGGATGGGCTGAAGTTCAAGTATGTTGCCATCTGGCTCTGCAGGGGTTGGGATACCACCTGGGTGAGTTCACAAGAACTTAAGACAATTGTCCAAGATGGGTACACGCCCCTCATCATCTATTACTATTTTGGCGACTCAATCAGTAAGGAGTACCTGACCGAAAACAACCAGATGCGTATCAAAGAATGGTATCAGGACATTGAGAGATTGGCGCGGGTTGTAAACATCGGCGCTGAAGTGTTTGTTGCCTTAGAGCCGGAGTTCAATGACGCCGTGTTTGCAGGTGAAACTCCGATAACCGAATGGGAAGGGTTTAATGATGTGGTCATAGAGGCTATCAGGCGGCTGAAAAAGGGTGCACCCAACTGCAAGGTTGGTCTAGTCGCTGGCGACTGGGGGATTTTTAACCTTGATAAGTGTATCGGTCGAGCGGCAAAGGTGTGTGACTTCTTAGGGTTTCAGGAGATGCGCGCAGCTACCGTCCCTGATGCTGATCCTACCTCCTCATCTTACCAGAACATTGCCCAGAGCGCTTTGAGGTTCTCCCATTACCTTAAGAGGTTCAAAAAACCCTTGCTTTTAGCCTATTTGGCGGTTTCGAGTTATAAAGATGGCGACCCTTTAGGCTGGGAGGATGAGCAGGCAAAATTAATTGGCGGGGTGTTAAAGGCTAAAGAAAAACTTGTCAAGAACGGAGTCTTTGGGCTCGTTTATTTTTCCTATTTTGACGACCCCACCCATCAAACCTTGTATTTTGGTGAGGCGGAGAGGTTTTTTGGGCTCAAGACCCAGGCTGGTGTTTTAAAAAAGGCGTTCTTTGAGTTCAATAAACTCCGTTGAGAGCCCTTCCTTGTGTTATCCCTCTCCTTTGATTAGCCAGTAGATTTCCAAGATGATAAGTTTATATAAACATAAACGAAATTCGGATGGTGAAATCGGGTTACCCTTCACATTTTCGCCACTTAGCCGAAAGCCATATTTTCCCAGGGGTTATCCCCCCGTTGATTCGGATATTCCCCCTGCCCTCAATCTTTTGGTCTATACACAAACTTGACATCGGCATTAGCTCATTTATGCTTCACTGATGAAAAACAAAAGAATAAAAGTCAGGTCAAAATCCTGCCCTTTTTGCGAAGAGGGTGTTAGCCATATTGATTATAAAGACCCCAGGCTCAAGGACTATCTCACCGAGCGGGGGAAGATAGTGTCCTCACGGGTTTCAGGTTTATGTGCTCGGCACCAGCGCCGTCTTGCCAAAGCGATTAAGACCGCGCGGAACCTGGCGCTACTTCAGTAATGGCGATGAGGGTCATTCTCTTAAGTGACATTGAACGCTTGGGTAAGCGGGGTGAGGTGGTGGAGGTTCGGGATGGCTTTGCCCGTAATTTTCTCTTGCCGAGGAAACTGGCGCTGGTTGCGGATGAGGCAAACCTGAGGCAATTGGAGATGCTCAAAAGGCAGATTGCCAGTCGGGAGACAAAGGTCACACAGAGGCTGGTGGATATGGCGCAACGGCTGGGTCTGGTGACGGTGAAGGCCGCCCTCAAGATGGGTGCTGAAGGTGCGTTTGGCGCGATTACCAATGCGGACATCGCCGCTCTTCTGAAGGAGGTTGGACATAATGTGGACAAGCATCAAATTGTCCTTGATGAGCCCATCAAGGCCCCTGGGGTTTATGACATCCCGGTGAAATTGGGTCAGGAGATTACCGCCACGATAAAACTCTGGGTCGTGGAAGAGGCGGCGGGATGAAGAGACGCCGGGAGTGTTGTGATTGAGGTCAGGGTTGAGGCGGTATTAATCGACAACGCTACCAACTCCCCGGTGATGCTTCTCCGCGAGGTTGGGGGCAACCGGGTTCTGCCGGTTTTTATTGGTGCGGCAGAGGCGTCAGCAATCGCCTATGCGCTTGAAGGAACCCAGTATGTGAGACCATTGACCCTCGATTTAATGCGGAATCTGATTGTCGGGTTGGAGGGCAAGGTCAAAAGGGTAATCATCACCAAACTGGAGGAGGAGACATTTTATGCCGAGGTGGTGATTGAGACCAAGGATAGGGTGGTGGCGATTGACGCGCGCCCATCAGATTCGGTGGGGCTGGCGGTAAGGGTGGGTGCGCCCATATATGTGGCTGAGGCGGTGATGGAACAGGCGGGGCAGGAGCTTTCAGCTGAGGAGGAGGAGCGGCTCAAGGAACTGCGCTCAAGACTGCGGGCGATCAACCCTGAGGATTTTGGTAGTTACGAAATTTAGTTTCTGAGTTTTACAATATGAGGACCTCGATTATTGAACAATTAAAACGGGGGGTCGAGCGGCTTGAAACGGAGGCAGAACTTTTGGAGCGGCTCGAACGGTCAGAAAAGACCGGGAGACCCCTACGGGTGAAATTGGGCATCGACGCGTCTGGTCCAGATATCCACTTAGGTTTTGCGGTGGTCCTGCGCAAACTGCGCCAGTTTCAGGAACTGGGACATACGGCGGTGCTGATCGTGGGCGATTTTACCGGAAGAATCGGTGATCCAACCGGCAGGTCAAAGACCAGACCGCAATTGAGTGATGAACAGATTCGGGAAAATATGGCTCGCTACCAGGAGCAGATTAAAAAGATTCTCATCCCTGAGCGGTGCGAGTTTCGTTACAACTCTGAGTGGCTCGACCGGCTGAGCGCCAGCGAGATTGTCAACCTTGCTGCCCGTTATACCGTTGCCCGCCTGATTGAGCGCGATGACTTCAAAAACCGTCTCGAGGAGGGTGTGCCCCTTTTTGTCCACGAACTATTGTACCCCCTTTTTCAGGGTTATGATTCGGTGATGGTACAGGCTGATGTGGAATTGGGGGGCTCGGACCAGTACTGGAATCTATTGGTCGGCAGGGAACTCCAGGCGCGCTTTGGCCAGTCTCCCCAGGTGATAATGACAATGCCGCTCCTGATTGGCACCGATGGCAAATTGAAGATGTCCAAGTCTTATGGTAATTATGTCGGTATCACCGAACCGGCACAGGAGATGTTTGGCAAACTGATGTCAATTCCTGATGAACTGATTTTGGATTATTTCCGACTGACGACCGACAAAAGTGACGAGGAGGTCGCCGCCTACGAACGGAGGTTGAAAGCCGGTGAGAACCCGAAAAATATCAAGATGGAACTGGCAAAGGCGGTGGTTGCCCTTTATCACTCCCTGGAGCAGGCGGAGATGGCGGCAGCGGAGTTCGACCGGGTATTTAAGGAAAAACAGCCACCGCAGACCCTACCCGATTTCAAAATTCCTGAAGAGGGAATCAATCTCGTTGATTTAATTGTTCAGGCAGGGCTTTTACCCTCCAAGAGCGAGACGCGGCGCAAAATCCAAGAGGGTGCGATTTATCTTGACGGTATTCGCATCTCTGACCCCAATCTAATTATAAAACCTTTGGAGAGGCCTGCTGTTTTGAAAGTAGGCAAGAGAAAGTTTATCCGTCTTGTCAATAAGTAGACATTTTTAAACGAGGAAAGGAGAATCGGTATGGATGAGAAACAGCCCCAACAAGGACCGCCAGTCCAGATAGAAATCGGAGAGAAGGAGTCAGAGGGTATTTATTCCAATTTTGTCCTCATCGCCCATTCTGGCTCTGAGTTTATCATTGATTTCGCCCGAATTTTGCCCGGACTGCCTAAGGCTAAGGTATTTTCTCGGATTGTAATGACTCCGCAACACGCCGTTCTCCTCCATGAGGCGCTGTCAGAAAATATCCGCAAGTATGAGGCGAGGTTCGGCAAGATAAGGGTTCACGGACAGAAAGAGGATACCGCCAAGACGCTTGGGTTCTGATGCCCTTGGATAGAGGACTGCCTTACCCCTGCCGCCGTCTCGTTGAAATTACCAAGGCTTGGGGAGGAAGGTTATACCTTGTGGGTGGAATGGTGCGTGACTGGCTTTTACACAATTCTAACCTCGCTCTTTCCTGTGACTGGGATTTTGCGGTTGACTTGCGATCAACCGGCAGGAGTCTTATTCAGCTTCTTAAACAGCTGCACCGCGAAACAGGTGCAAAGTACATCTCCTACCCTCAGTTTTTAACCGGTTCTCTATATTTACCAGGATTAAGAATTGACATTTCCCATACGAGGGATGAGTCCTATCCCTGTCCTGCTGTTTTGCCAAAGGTGAAGGTGGCGGGAATTGAAGCGGATTTAAGGAGGAGGGATTTTACTATCAATGCGATGGCAATTGAGCTGACCGGGAGCCACGGAGACGGGATTATTGACCCTTATGGTGGTCAAGATGACTTAAGGAGAAGAGTGCTCAGGGTTCTCTATCCGGAGAGTTTTATTGATGACCCGACACGGATATTTCGTGCGCTGCGCTTCGGGATTCGGTTGGAATTTGAGATTGAGTCGGGTACACTTTATCTTCTCCGCCAGGCGGTGAAGGAAGGCTATTTAGCCCTTTTGACACCTGAGCGGGTGCTTTATGAGCTCCGGTGCATCAGTAAGGAAGCGAGGGCATTTAAGGTCATGGAAGCGGTTGTAAAGGAAGGGGTTTTAGCAGCTTTTTTCCACTTTTCTCCACCCCGGCGATTCTTGACCGATTTAAAGAGGTTAACCCAGGCGGGCATCAGGGAGGACCCCATCTTCCTCTATCTTTTGAGCATATTACCACTTGACAACCGCTTTCCCATTACAAAAGAGGAACGCCAGGTTTCTGAGGCGATAAAAACTTTCTCAAATTTAGAAAACCGCCTTCGCCGCGCCCGCAGGCGTTCGACCATTTATCGCTTACTAAAACCCTTACCCCTACCTGCCCTCCGACTCCTTGCTGTTTTAAAAACTGGGCCCGTGGCTAAAAAATTAAGCCTCTTCTTAAATGAGTTAACTTTTGTTAAACCAGAGCTAAAGGCAGGAGATCTTCTTCTTTTGGGGATTAGACCCGGTCCACAACTGGGCAAGATCATTGAGCGGGTGCTCTACGCCCGACTTAATGGGAGGGTAAGAAATAAAGATGAGGAGCGCGCCCTCGCAGAAAGGTGGTTGAGTCATAATGTTTAATGTAGAGGAAATTTTGCTAACGGCGCCGGCGATTCTCTTTGGACTGACGATTCATGAGTTCACTCATGGTTATGCGGCTTTGGTGTTAGGTGACCCAACCGCAAAGGAGCAGGGGAGATTGACCCTCAATCCGCTCAAGCATCTCGACCCATTGGGTACCATCCTCTTGCTCTTGCCTTGGACAAGATTTGGCTGGGCAAAACCGGTACCGATTAACGCCAGTAACTTCCGCAATCCTTTAAGGGATTTGGCAATCTCAGCCCTTGCTGGCCCGCTTGCCAATTTCTTTACCGCCCTCATTGCCAGTCTCGTTGTCCGCCTACTTTCCCTTGTTGCAGTTGGTGGCTTTGCATGGCGCATAGCATATTACTTTGTCATATACAACCTAATTCTCTGCTTTTTCAATCTCATTCCGATCCCCCCGCTTGACGGCTCGAGGTTGATTTATTATCTTTTACCCGCTGACTTGGCAGCGAGGTATGGTAGGTTAGAGGAGTACGGACTCTTTGGTATTGTGATGATTTTTTTGTTTGGTATGCCGATATTCCGCTTTCTTCTTTTACCGCTGGTATTCACAACTGCCCGGTTAATTACCGGTTACGGAGGGATATAAGTGGCAAAGAGGGGCAAGAACTTAAGACCCTCCTGGGGAGTTATCGCTCGGGTTATCGCGGTGGGTCTCGTCCTGTATGCTGGTGTTAGCCTGGTCTCCTTTATTTTTCGCGGGTATCCGGGCAGGGTTGGGTATCTTTTGGCTTCCGCTCTGATTCATCTTTTTGGCGGTATGAGCGTCTGGGTGGTAACTATCGCGGTGGTCGCAGTAGCCCTTTGGGTTTTTGAGATCAAACGATGGCGTCAATTTCTTGGTTTCTGTGTGCTTGTACTGGCGGTATTTTTTGGTGCCAGTCTGCTCTCTGTGTATGCGGGTCTTAAAACACCCTGTGATAATTTTTGTGGCTGGACCGGAGCATTTCTTGGTAAAAGTTTAACCGACCTTTTTGGTATTGGTACTCTGGCACTGATGACACTTGGTTTTTACTGGGGGTTTAACCTCTGGTTTCGGAAACCACAACACAAAGACATCAGGTGGTCTTTTTTAATTCTTTTTTATGGGCTTATCTTGGAACTATTCTTTGCATATTTCCATGCGCCTTTATCACTCGCGGGGAGATTCGGGAAAAAGACTGTTTCCTGGCTTTTGGCTCTTTTTGGCAGTGTAGGAACATTTTTGATTCTAATTAGTGTTTTGATAATTCTCCTTTCGGTCTCGGAGATAAGTACACACTGGCGGCAACTCTCTAAAAGTTTATTTTTGAATGTGATGAGATGGCTCAGGGTGCATTTCCGGCGCAGGTGCAAGGTGGGAGTTAAGGTGTCTCCTCCAGAAAAGGCAAAGATAACAATGGTTGAGCAAAAACCACAACCTACAATCTTTCACACAGCTGAAAAGGATGGGATGATTGCTGAGCCACCATCTTTTCATAATAAGCCAGTTAAACTGGATATGAGGGATTTTCAGAAGGAGTTTCTTGAGAGACTTGATCAGCCAACATCTCAAGATAAGGTGTTTAAGGACCCAGTAGAGGCAGAGGCTGAGGGTGAGGTTTTAATGGGCAAGCTGCGTGAGTTTGGTATTGATGGTAAATTGACCGCAATTTTATCGGGTCCGATGATAACGAGGTTTGAACTCGAGCCGGCGCCAGGGGTGCGCTGCAGCGGCATAGAGAGTTTAGCAGATGATATTGCGCTTGCACTCTCTGCCGAAAGAGTAAGAATCTTGGCGCCGATTCCAGGCAAGAGCGCGGTAGGAGTTGAGATCCCCAACAAAACCCGGCGGATGGTTTATCTCAAAGAGGTACTCACGAGCCCGGCCTATCAAGAACTTGATTCGCCGTTGGGTTTCGCTCTTGGAACAACAATCACCGGTGAACCTTATTGCGCCGACCTTCGCTCAATGCCCCATGTCCTTATTGCCGGAACAACCGGTTCGGGCAAATCGGTCTGTATCAATTCCATAATTATGTCGATTATCTACCGCTCCACCCCTCAGGAGGTCCGGTTTCTGACCATTGACCCAAAGCAGTTAGAGTTGCCGGTTTATAACCCGGTTCCCCACCTCCTTTCAATGACAACCACCGACCCAGAAAGGGTTGTGGGTGAACTGACGCGCATCGTGGAGATTATGGAGGCACGTTACAGCGAGTTTGCCGAGTTGGGGGTTCGGGATATTTTGAGTTTTAACGCCCGGTGCGAGGAAATGGGAAAGCGAAAAAAGCCTTATATTGTGGTGGTGATTGATGAACTTGCTGACTTGATGCAACGGGCACCAGCAGAGATTGAGGCAAGGATTATCCGGCTGGCACAAATGTCAAGGGCTGTGGGAATCCACCTCATCCTTGCCACCCAAAGGCCCTCAGTTGATGTCATTACCGGTCTGATCAAGGCGAATTTTCCCTGTCGGATTGCCTTTCAGGTTGCCACCAAGGTTGACTCAAGGACCATTCTTGATGCCAATGGTGCCGAGTCACTTTTAGGCAGGGGCGATATGCTCTTTCTGCCACCGGGCAAGGGCGAGCCGGTCAGGCTCCATGGTTCTTATGTCTCGGAGCGGGCGGCAAAAAGGGTTGTTGACCTCTGGGCAATCCGATACCTATCAGAACTTCTGAGCGGACTGGTTGATGACGAAGTGGCAAAGGCTCGAGAGGTTGTTGACCAGGATTTGGTTGATGTCCTTTACGACCCACGCCGGGCGGCAAAGGGGAAAAAGCGGGAGCGCTTAGAGGAGATTTTAACCGCGGCAGTTGTTGACAAACTGCTTGCAAAAGGCTATTATGAACCGCTCGACGAGGAGATTGAAATTGTTCGCGGCGAGCGGCAAGGTGTTGCATCCGAAAACGGTGAGTTTGATGAGTTTTTTGCCGAGGCGGCGCGGCTGGTGGTAACCCATCGTGAGGCTTCGGTCTCAATGCTGCAGCGCCGTTTGGATGTTGGCTGGGCTCGGGCAGGCAGAATCATTGACCAGCTTGAGCGGGCAGGAATAGTTGGTCCTCATGCCGGGTCAAAGCCGCGCAAGGTGTTGATTGAAGACGAAGAGGAATTGGAAAGAAAATTACAGGAGATATTCAAAAAGGAATGATTAGACCTGAACAGTATCGTAACTGGATTAAGGTGATTGTGGATGTGATTCCGTGCGAGACCGATGAGCGAATAGCGGAATATCTTCGTACAAGAGCGGAGGCAAAAGTGGTTCCCCCAAAACCGGAGTTAAGGGTTGAGGACCACTGGTTCAGCATCAGGCGTTATCATGACCCGGTCGCAGATGAGGATTTCCTCCAGGTTTATTTCGGTTCCAAGCAGTCAGGTGAGGAGTGGATGGGTTATGACCGGATTGACCCTTGCTGGCTTGATGCTGAAGGCAGGGATATGGACCGCTGGGAGTTAACCCGGGCTTATGTTCGTCCCCAGTTCCGGGGTCAGAATTACTGCCCGTTTCTTGTTGACTTAGTTATTGCCCTGGCCAAGAAAAACAGGGCTTATTCAGTTGTTGCCTATCCCAGGCATGTGGCGATGCTCGTTACCCTTTTGAAGATGGGCTTCAAGACGATGGATGGTGCGCACGATGCCACACTGAGAAGGATTTTGGACCAGGGGCAGCGCTGGTATGGCGATAACCCGTCCCAGCGCCGGCTTTACTATGCCCAGGAGTTCCGCCCGTTTATCATTGAGGGCAGTTTCATTATGGAGAAGAGGGTGGCGGGCTTTTCCTTGTGGGATTATCTCTGGGAAAGGGTATAAAAGTAAAGGTTGGGGTCAAGTTTCAGGAATCTTAAACCTCAACCTATGCCTTTACCTGAAAACTAATTTGAACTGGCTGGCACCAAGGATGCCGGCATCATCGCCAAGTTTTGACAGGACAATTCTCAGTTGCCGGTTTGAGCCGTAGAGCCGGTTAAACACCGTCTGTTCAACCGCATACAAAAGCGGCTTTCCCAGCCGGCTGACACCACCACCAAGAATAACAATTTCCGGGTCAAGAATCATCAGGGCGTTGTAGATGCCCTGACCGAGGAGATTGCCCGTTTCCTTAATTACCTCCAACGCCAGTTTGTCCTTTTTCCTTGCGGCAATGCCGATTTCTCTTGTGCTCAGCCTCTTATAGTCATAGCCGATAAGGTCAAAGATTAAACTCGGATGTTCACCGGTTCCGCCAAAAAGGGACAGCTGGTTTTTGGTGGTAGTAATGAGCCGCTCTTCTTTGCGCAAAAGGCGTTTACACCGCTCAACAATCGCCTGCGCGGAGACAAACCTTTCCAGACAGCCAGAACTGCCGCAGGGACAGGCAGGACCGCGTAAGGAGATGGATGTGTGTCCGAGTTCTCCGGCATAGCTGTTTGCGCCTAAAAGCAGGCGGTTTTCAGCGATGATGCCTGAGCCAATCCCAGTACCAAGCGTGATGCAGAGCACATTTTTACAGTTTTTTGCCGCACCGAAAAGCCACTCACCGAGCGCAACCGCATTGGCATCATTGCCGCAGAACACCTCCATCCCGGTCAATCGGCTCATAATGTCCTTGACCGGTGTCTTGTTCCAGGTGGGCAGGTTGGGCGATGTCCAGACAAACCCGGTTTTGTGGTCAATCAGTCCGGCAACACCAATCCCTAAAGCATCAACCTGTTTGCCCTTTGTTAATCTTAAAATCGTCCGTGAGAGCCTTTCCAGGGTTTCAGCAGGTGGTGACTGGGGGTTTGTTTTCAGCTTCTGCCGGGCAACGATTTTCCCGTTTTCATCAACCAGCCCGATTTTGATGTTTGTCCCGCCAATGTCAACGCCGACCGCCAGAGCCATCTTTGCCGCTCTAACGATAAAGTTTTAACAGTAGTTTTTCATAAGCCGGGCTCGGTTTTACCTGTCTCCTTGCCATCACCCGACGGGCGGTTGCAACAATCTCATTTTTGTGCCAGCGCTTACCCTTACCCCAGGCAAATGCCGGGAGATACTTTGGCATTAAACCGCCCTCAAACCAGTTGGCAAATGTGCCGATAACCGCGCCGGTCGGGATAAGGGTGCCAATCGCGGTCTTGGCGTGGTCGCCGATAAAACAGCCAAGTTTTAACATACCGGTGTTTATCTCCTTGTTCTTCACCAATACCTTGACCGGACCATAGTTGTTTTTCAAGTCCGAGCAGGTGGTTAAGGCACCAAGGTTGACCCATTCACCGATAAAACTGTGCCCGATAAAACCCTCGTGATGCTTGTTGGCATAGCCCTGAAAGATTGAGCATTCCACCTCGCCGCCAATCCGGCACTCTGGTCCAAATGAACAGCCCGGACGGACAAGGCAGGAGTCAATGATTGTGCCCTTGCCAATATAGCAGGGACCTTGAACAAAACTCAACGGTCTCACCTCGCTGTTCTCGTCAAGATATACCGGACCGTTTTCAGTTGAGACAAATGCGCCCTGGTGAATCCTGGCACCGGGGCGAATGATAAGCCCTTTACCTTTCTTAACCTTGATTTCCCTTTTCAGTTCCTCAGGGTTGTCCGCAATCAGCTCATAGGGATAGAGATAGACCTTTGCCCTGATTTGTCGCTTTTTGAGCCGCAACTTTTTTAAAGAAAAATCCGCCTGATAAGGAAAGGCGCGGTTCAGCCTGAATCCGACAACCCGGTTTTCTGCGACAAACGCCTCCTCATCA
>JBDRUF010000043.1 GCA_039801245.1 candidate division WOR-3 bacterium | reverse complement strand
TGAGCCCGGGGATGTGTTGGGTGAGGTGGAGGAGACGGTTTTGGTGAAGCACCGGATTTTGGTGCCGCCTGGGGTTGCCGGTGAAGTGGTTGCAATTAATGAAGGGGATTTTCGGGTTACCGATACAATTTGCGTTGTCAGGACACAGGCGGGTGAAAAACCGCTGACGATGTTGCAGCGCTGGCCGGTGCGTCAGCCCCGCCCGGTAAGGGAAAAACTTGCGCCCAAGATGCCGCTTCTGACCGGACAGCGGGTGATTGACACCTTCTTTCCCATTGCCAAAGGCGGGACCGCCTGCGTGCCCGGACCTTTTGGTTCGGGGAAGACGGTTATCCAGCACCAGCTGGCAAAATGGTCTGATGCCGAGATTGTCATCTTTGTCGGCTGCGGTGAGCGCGGCAATGAGATGACCGATGTCCTTTTGGAGTTCCCGAGGCTCAAGGACCCGAAGAGCGGCGAGCCGTTGATGAAAAGGACGGTTTTGATTGCCAACACCTCCAATATGCCGGTGGCAGCAAGGGAGGCATCGGTTTATACCGCCATCACGATTGGAGAGTACTTCCGGGATATGGGCTATTCGGTGGCGCTGCAGGCGGATTCAACCTCGCGCTGGGCAGAGGCGATGAGGGAGATATCCGGGCGGTTGGAGGAGATGCCAGGTGAAGAGGGTTATCCGGCATACCTTGCCACGAGAATCGCCGAGTTTTATGAACGGGCAGGCAGGGTTGTCTGTCTGGGTAAGTACAAGGGAGAAAGGATGGAGGGCGCGCTGACCGTGATTGGTTCGGTATCGCCGCCTGGTGGTGACCTAAATGACCCGGTTGTACAAGCGACATTAAGGGTGGTTAAGGTGTTCTGGTCCCTTGAGGACAAACTGGCATTTCAGCGCCACTTTCCGGCGATATCCTGGTTGCGCTCCTATTCGCTTTATACCGATGCGCTTGCCGAGGCTCTGGAGAGGGTTGCCGGGCATGAGTATGTGGAAAACAGCCGGCAGGCGCTGGCGCTGTTGCAGAAGGAGGCGGAACTTGAGGAGATTGTCAGACTGGTGGGCAAGGACACCCTTTCGGCAGAGGACCGGCTGATTCTTGAGTCGGCAAGGTCGCTACGCGAGGACTATCTGCACCAGAACGCATTCCATGATGTTGACACCTACAGTTCTTTGAAAAAGCAGGCGCTGATGCTGGCGGTGGTGCTCTTCTTCTATGAACAGGCACAAGGGGCGCTTGCCAAAGGTGCGGACATCAACATGATTGAAAACCTGCCGGTAAGGGAGCGGATCGCACGGATGAAGTATCTAAGTGAGGCAGAACTGGATGAGGCGATAAAGGCTTTGCGTGAGCAGGTTGAGGCTGAGATAAAGGGGTTGGTGAAGTTATGATTAAGGAGTATCAGACCGTTAAAGAGATTGCCGGACCGCTTTTGCTCGTGGAGGGGGTAAGCGGCGTCAAGTATTCGGAACTGGTTGAGATTACCCTACCCAATGGTGAGAGGCGCCGGGGTCAGGTTCTGGAGGTGGAAAAGGATAAGGCGCTGATTCAGGTATTTGAAGGGACAAGGGGCATTGATGTGCCTGAGGCGAGGGTGCGGTTTCTTGCCAAGGGGATTGAGATTGCCCTTTCTGAGGAGATTTTGGGCAGGGTCTTTGATGGCTTGGGTGAGCCACGCGATGGAGGGCCAAAGATAATTCCGAAGAGGCGGGCAGACATCAACGGCGCGCCGATAAACCCGTATGCACGCGAGTATCCGAATGAGTTCATTCAGACCGGTGTTTCGGCAATTGATGGCTTGAATACCCTTGTCCGCGGGCAGAAACTGCCCATCTTCTCTGGAACCGGTCTGCCCCATAACCGGCTTGCCGCCCAGATTGCCCGTCAGGCACGGGTTCTGGGAAAGGAGGAGAGTTTTGCGGTGGTTTTTGCGGCAATGGGTATCACCTTTGAGGAGGCGGATTTCTTTATTCAAAACTTCACCCAGTCTGGTGCGATTGAAAGGACGGTTTTGTTTCTCAACCTTGCAAATGAGCCGGCGATTGAGCGTATCGCCACACCCAGGAGCGCCCTGACCGCTGCCGAGTATCTTGCCTTTGAACTGGGGATGCATGTCCTGGTGATTCTTACCGATATGACAAACTACTGCGAGGCGCTCCGGGAGATTTCAGCGGCGAGAAAGGAGATTCCGGGCAGGCGGGGATTTCCTGGCTATCTTTATACCGACCTTGCCTCAATCTATGAACGTTGCGGCAGGATAAAGGGGCGCAAGGGCTCAATCACGATGATGCCGATTCTGACAATGCCCGAGGATGACAAGACCCATCCGATTCCAGATTTGACCGGCTATATTACCGAGGGGCAGATTATCCTTTCCCGGGCGATGCATTTGAAGAATGTGTCGCCACCGATTGATGTTCTGCCTTCGCTTTCCCGGCTCAAGGACAAGGGGATTGGTGCGGGCAAGACGCGCGAGGACCATGCGGATTTGTTCAACCAGTTATACGCCTGTTATGCGCGCGGCAAGGAGGCGGAGGAGCTGCAGGTGATTTTGGGTGAGGCGGCGCTTTCGGAGATGGACAGGGTTTATATGAAGTTTGCCCGGATTTTTGAGGAGCGTTATATCTCCCAGGGTGAATATGAGAACAGAACGATTGAACAGACCCTTGATTTGGGCTGGGAACTGTTAGGGATTTTCCCGAGTTCAGAACTGAAGCGGGTGCGCGAGGCTTATATTAAGAAGTATTACCGACCGGCAACAGTTTAGCACTCCTCTTAAATTTCTTTCCGAAAAAGTTTGACAACCCTTGAGGGGGCGTTAAGATGGCAGAGGAGATTGCGGGTAATGCCTAAAAAGCAGAAAGGACAGGCAGCCGGGTTACCATTCAAGAATGTTGAGATTCAACCCGGAGACATTGTTATCGGGCTCGATACCCAGGGCAGGATAATTTACTGGAACAGAGAGGCGGAAAGGGTTCTGGGGTACAGGTTTGCCGAGGTTGAGGCTCTGCCCCTGAAGGGGATTTTTCCGCAGGCCGGGCTTGATGTGAAAGAGGTTCTTTCAGGCAGGGATTTTGCCGCTGGTTTTGAGGCGTTGCGTAAGGACAAAACCCGGGTTGAACTCTACCTTTATGCCACCGCGGGCAAGGAGGGGGATGGGAAGGTGACTGGTATCGTCTGCATTGGGAGGGATGTTACCCCTTTCTGGCAACCGACCGAAGGGGCGGTGGAGGCGGAAAAGAGATACCAGTTGCTTTTGCGGCTCAGTACGGATGGGGTGGTTGTCCTTTCAACAAGGGGGAAAATCCTGGAGATAAATCAGGCTGGTGCTGAGATTGCCGGAGGTGCACCAGAAGAGATTGTTGAGCAGTCGGTGGAGAATTTCATTCATCCGGAGCGGTTCAAGGAGGCGGAGGCGTTCTGGACGAGGCTGTTGCGGAAAGGCGAAAAAGAGGGGACGATTTTGATAAAGAGCAAAACCGGGCAGGAGAAAACCATTGCGGTCAGGGCAGAGTTGCTCGAGACCCAAAGGGGCAAGAGGGTTATTGCGGTCTGCCGGGATTTGACCGCTCAGAGGGAACTGGAGCGTGCGCGGGAAACTGCTGAGCAGAGGTTCTGGCAGTTGTTTGACTGGATGCCGGCAGCCCAGTTTATTGAGAAACTTGACGGCACGATTGTTGCCGCAAATGAGCGGGCAGGGAAACTTTTTGGGGTTGGGCGCGAGCAACTCATCGGCAGAAAACTGAGGGTGGTTGTGCCTCGTGACATCGCCGCGGTACTGCCCCAGATTCGGGCGGTGCTCTTAGAGAAACATTATCATGAGGCAGAGGTGGTAACCCAACTGCCGGATGGCAGGAGGCTCTGGTTTGTCATCGGCAGTCTGCTCTTGGAGAGCAAGGATGAGCCATTGATACTTACCTTTATCTATGATATCACCGCGATGCGCCAGACGGTTTTTGAGGCGAGGAAAAGGGAGACGGCGGTGAACCTGTTTCTTTCGCAGTTGCCGGCGATTGTCTGGACGACCGATAAGGAGTTTAATATCATCTCGGCAGCCGGGTCTGGACTTATTAGCATTGGCGTCAAGCCTGCTGATGTTGAAGGGAAAAACATCCAGACCCTTTTTGGTGATAAAAAGGAAATTAAGGATGCGCATCAGCGGGCTTTATCAGGCGCATCAGCAGGGTTTGAGTTCAGCCGGCAGGCACGGGTGTTTCAGGCAAGGGTCGAGCCAATGCGCGGGGTTGAGGGTGAACTTTTGGGTGTTATCGGGGTTGCCCAGGATGTTACCGAACAGCGGGAGATGGCAAGGGCGCTGAGCCAGACATTGATGCAGTATCAGGCGCTGTTTGAGGCGGCGCCAATGGGGATTGGGGTGATTCAGGATGGCAAGGTGGTGATGATTAACAGGGAGGGGGCAAGGCTTTTGGGATATGAGAGTTCCAAGGAGGTGATTGGCATCAGTGTGGTGGATGCGCTTCATCCTGATGATGTGCCCGAGGTGGTCAGCCGGCTGAGAAAGGTGCTGGCATTGGGTTTACCAAATCCGCCGATGGAGGAAAGGCTCAAAAAAAGGGACGGCAGTTATATTACCCTTGAGATGCGCAGTGCACCATTTGTCTATGACAATAGACCGGCAATATTAGTGATTGCGCGCGACCTGAGCGAGACAAAGAAATTGACCGAACAGGTAGAGGAGCAGTTCAGCCACACCAGGGCGATTCTGGAAAGTTCACCCTATGCGATTGCGCTGGCAACTGAAGGCAGGGTTGTCTATGCCAACCATAGATTTGCCGAGATTTTGGGATATGAACTGGGCGAGTTGTTGGGCAAGGCTTTTATAGAACTTTTGCCCTCATTTGAGCAGGAGCGGCTAAAGGGGTATGAAGAGGCGAGATCGGCAGGCAAGCCCGCACCCAGCCGTTATCAGGTAACGGTTTTAACAAAGGAGGGTAAGGAGAAGATGGTTGATGCCTATGTTGCCACCTATAAGGTGGGTGAAAGGGTTTTCATCTTAGGGTTTATCAACCCGGTTCAAGAAGGTTGAGCTTATCACTGCAGGTGAACCACAGGGCAAGCCCAAAAGGGGTGGGATAACCGGGGTGGTGGAGGGGACCAGCCCCTTTAATGGCCGTAAAGTGCTTATGATTTTGTAATTCAATAACTTATAATGGCAAGCACAATTTCGGCGTTAATCTTTCTACTGTTCGGGGTCTAAATGAGGGGAGCGGTTTTATTTATATCCCCAGGCCCTGTTTTACAAACATTACTCCCCAGGAGAGGGTGATAAGACCCATCAGGGTTGATATAACCTGCATTGCGGTCTCGCCGGTAAAGCGGGTGATTCTCTGCGCCTGCAAAAAGAGAACAAGGGTAGAAAGCAAGACTAAGAGGACGGCAATAGCGGTCAAAAGCCTGCCATAGTCGTGGACGCTGATGATTATCGCGGTGATTGATGCCGGACCGGTCAATAAGGGTGTGGCGATGATGGATGCGATTGCCTTTGCCGATTTCTGCGTGCCCATCACCTTTTCCGAGCCGGTTTGACCGAGGGACATCTGGATGCCTAAGATGCCAAGGATGATGCCGCCGGCAATCTTGAAGTCCTGAATGTTGGTGTTGAAAAGCCTGAGGATGCTTTCGCCAAAAACAAGGCAGACAAGGGAGATGCCAAGGGCAACGGTAACTGCGAGGATGGCGGTTTTGCGCTTCTCCTGCGGGCTCATACCTGCGGTGGCACCAAAGAAGACCACAAAACTCAAAAGCGGGTCAAAGATGACAAAGAAGAGGATGACCAGTTGCAGGAGTGAATAAAACATTGCAAAAGGATATCCCCGCAACCACCCAAATCAAGGAGAACACAAATCTTAATAACCTGAGTAAGTTGCAAAGGGTTTGCCGATGAGTAGACTCAACTGATATGGGCGGTTTCAATATGCGGTTCTTAATAACGGTCGCAATGCTGATTTTGCCGGTTAATGGCAGCCCGAATGAGCGGGCAAACAGGGAAAATATAATCTGGCATGTGGGCGTGGAGTTGTCAGAACTGATGCAGAACCGGTTCCGTAATCTCGGTCCGGACAACCTCACCTTTTATTGCGGCCAGCAGACCCTTTTCGGTTACCAACCCCGTCTGGGCTGGCGATTACTCCTGATTAATGTTGAACTGTCAAAGGAGCATCTCCAGTCAAACCGGTTTATCAGCGGCGATAAGGGCGATTTGAGCGGCAGGCTGACTGTGAGCAGGCTGTATCTTGACTGGTATCCGCTGGAAAAGAAACTGGGTTTTATTTCCTTCAAACCGATTGTCAGCGCCGGTCTGGGTTATAACCGCACGGTCATTAAACACAACGAGACCTATGATTTCCGGACGGTGTCGTTCGGCCCGGGTTTCCGGCTCCAAACGGAATTTTTTAACTCGGTTTTTGTAGAATTCCCGGTTATTGACGGGTTTGTTTATCTCTGGAAAAGCGGTCCGGCACGGCAGGGTTTTTCTTCTTGGCAGATTGAATATCCAGAATGGGGAATGGCATTTCTCTGGGTCAATTTAGGTGTCAATTTTCGGTTTTAGCAGCCAGATATGAGCCACAAAAGGAGGAGAAGTGGCGAGGATGCAGAAGTCCTGGCAGGAGAAACTGAGGGAGAGTAAGGATTTGCCCAAGGTGGTTGAAATCACGCCGAAGATGGCGGGAAGATGGGGGACAAAATTGGGTGATACGGTAGTGATTCCAGCGCCGATTGAGGTTGATGGGATTATGAGAATGGTGCCGAAAGGGAAACTCATCACCATCAACCAGATTCGGGAAATTCTGGCAAAGAGGCATAAGGCAACCATCGGCTGTCCGATTACCACCGGTATCTTTGCCGCTATTGCCGCCCGCGCGGCTGAGGAGATGGCAAAAGAAGGTAAGCGAGATATTACCCCTTACTGGCGGACACTGAAACAGGGAGGGGTGATTAACGAAAAATATCCGGGCGGAGCAGAGGCGCAAAAGAGGCTCTTGGAAAATGAGGGGCACAAGGTGGTGCAAAAGGGCAGGAAATTTGTCGTACTGGATTACGAGCAGAAGTTAGTGCGGTTGTAGTCAGCCGTAAATCAGGGGCAAAGCGAAAAGACAGATAGGAATGGTTCATTTGACAACAATGATAATTTATGGTAAAAAGGAGGGAAAATGTCAGTAGAGTTATATTACGGGAAGCCTAAACCGCAGGAATTTCCTGAGGTTGTTGACCAGTTTTCGGTGAAGCAAATAAACTCGCTCAAAACTTCAACCCTACCGTTGCTCCAGTACTGGAAAAACGAGCTAAAAGTAAGGGGATTCTTAAAAAACTTGGATATTGATTATAGCCCAGACCAACCAATTCAGCTTTGCTTTGAATACCCAACGCCAGTTAAAAAAGGCAAAGGAAAGGCATCAATGACCGATTTGATGATTATTGGAGATGGATTCAAAATCGCAGTAGAAGCAAAGTATAAAGAATATACTCACAAAGTACGAAATCGATACGGCGAGTACGAACCCATAAGGAAATGGTACAGAAAAGGGAAAGACGCTGATAACAGGTGTAGTGTATTGGAAGGGTGGTTTGGTTGTTTGAAAGAATTTTGTAACCTTCCGGATGATGTCATAAATGACCCCTGCAAATATTTAGACAAAATCGGCGGCATTCCTTATCAATTTCTGCACCGGGTAGCGTCTGCCTGTGATGGAAAACCCGATACGGCATATGTAGTTTACCAGATTTTTTACGACGAGGAGGCCGAAGCGGATAAGGACGACTTTGTTAATGAATTAACGGCGGCAAGGGAGACGTTGGACCCCAAAGAGAATCTTAAAATTGCGATTCAGACGGTGCAAGTTAGATTTACAGCAGATGATATCCCACAAGACGATAGAAAAAAAGAAACAAAAGAAAGGGCTTTACAGAGGATTAAGGATAACGAATTATATGAAATTGTGAAAGAGGGCTGGATTTTATTAAACAGGTAGTTTGCTCTGGGACTAAACCCCTGTTTTTCCTTGCAACCTTTCATTAATTAGATTAGTCTATTATAATAAATCATATTGCGTTTCGCAGGGTTTTCACATTTTAAAAAGGAGTGGGCAATGGATGAATTGAAGGACGATATCAGACGAATTCACGAGGAGATAGAGCGGGAGAGCCTGTTTGTCCAGGCATTGACCGCGGAAATCGGTAAGGTCATCGTCGGTCAGAAGTATCTTGTGGAAAGGCTCTTAGTTGGGCTATTGGCAAACGGGCACATTTTGATTGAGGGTGTGCCCGGTCTTGCCAAGACCTATGCGGTCAAGAGCCTTGCCGGGGCAATCAAAGCCCGTTTCCAGCGGATTCAGTTCACACCCGACCTCTTGCCCGCAGATATCATCGGCACCCAGATTTACAATCAGCGCACCGGCGAGTTCACGGCGCGCAAGGGTCCAATCTTTGCCAATCTGATTCTCGCGGATGAAATCAACCGCGCGCCGCCAAAGGTGCAGAGCGCACTCTTGGAGGCGATGCAGGAACGCCAGGTGACGATTGGTGACGAGACATTTAAACTGGATGAGCCCTTTTTGGTTCTGGCAACCCAGAACCCGATTGAGCAGGAGGGAACCTACCCCTTGCCTGAGGCGCAGACCGACCGGTTTCTTTTGAAACTGAAGATTTCCTATCCAAACAAACAGGAGGAGAAGCAGATTGTTGAGCGGATGACCGCCGGTGAGGAGCCCAAGCCCAGCCCGGTTGTTGATACGGCAACGATTCTGCGCGCGCGGCAGCTGTGCACAAGGATTTATGTGGATGAGAAACTGAAGGATTACATATTGAATCTGGTCTTCGCCACCCGCTTTCCCAAGGAGCATAACCTTGGCGACCTTGAACCGTTGATTCGGTATGGCGCATCACCAAGGGCATCTATCTATCTTTTGAACTCTGCCCGCGCACTCGCATTTCTCAAGCGCAGGGGTTTTGTGATTCCCGAGGATATCAAGGAACTTGCCTACGATGTGTTGCGCCATCGCATCATTTTGACCTATGAGGCGGAGGCAGAGGAGTTGACAACCGATGACATCATCAAGCGGGTCTTGGAAGGTGTAGAGGTGCCTTAAGGCAAATCAGGCGCAAAAGCGGAATTTATGGCGGCGCGGATTGAGCTGAGCAAAATCAGGCAGGTTGAAATTCGGACAAAAAGGCTGGTGAATACCATCTTTGCCGGTGATTACCGTTCCAGTTTCAAGGGCAGGGGGGTGGAGTTTGCCGATGTGCGCGAGTATCTGCCAGGTGATGATGTGCGGACGATTGACTGGAGCCTGACCGCCCGTTTTGGCAAGCCGTTTGTCAAGCAGTTTGCCGAGGAGCGGGAACTTTTGGTGTTGCTTTTGGTTGATGCCTCGGGCTCAAACCGGTTCGGGACAAGGGGGCAATTTAAGCTTGACCAGGCGGCCTTGGTTGGTGCGACGCTGGCATTTGCTGCAATCAGAAACAATGACAAGGTCGGGCTGGTATTTTTCACCGACCGGATTGAGCGATATGTGCCACCGGCAAAGGGCAGGTTTCATGTTTTGCGCCTGGTGCGGGACATCCTTTACTTTGAGCCCGAGCACAATGGCACCGAGCCGGTGATTGCGCTTGAGTTTGTGATGCACATCTTAAAGCGCCGGGCGATTGTCTTTCTCATCTCGGACCTTTTGGGTCCGGGTTTTTCTCCGGAGCGGATAGAAAAGCCCTTGGGTGTTGTGAGCAAAAGACATGACCTGATTGTCATCGGTATCAACGACCCGGCAGAAAACCGCTTACCCAGCCTCGGCTTTTTGGAGTTTGAGGATGCGGAGACGGGCAGGCAGGTTCTTGTCAATACCCTGAGTTCAAGGACAAGGCGGTTCTTTCAGGAAAGGCAAAAGGCGCGCAGGACCGAACTGATGCAACTCTTGCAGAGGTTCGGGATAGACTTTATTCCCTTGGAGACCGGTGAGGAGTTTACCCCCAAACTGCACCGGTTCTTTCAGGAAAGGGCGAGGAGGTATCGGTAAGTTAAATGAAGGCAAAGATACTCTTGGCACTGATTCTGGTAATCGGGTTTGCCCAGACCGATTCCTTACCACCTGATTCAATAAAGGCACCTTTCCGGCTGGTTCAGGACGGACCGGTGCGGATAAGTGCGCAGATTATCAAAAAACCTCCTGTCCTCACCATCGGCGACCGGTTGCAACTGCGTCTGAGCGTAAAACACCCCAAGGATTTGACCGTCTCGCCACCTTTCAGCAGCAGACCGGAAGAGGTGACCGTAACCAGTCACAAGCACCACATTGAGTTAAGAGGAGATACTGCGGTTGATGTCTACAATTTGACCCTGGCGATTTTTACTGTTGGTGATGTGAAACTGGCACCTTTTCTGGTCACCTATCAGGACAAGGGAGAGCTGTGCGCAGCGGCATCAGACTCAATTCCTCTGCAGATAAAGAGCCTGATTTCAGATAAGATGCAGGATATCAACGACCTCAAGCCGCAGTTCGGCTTCCCCAATCTTTTGCCGTTGTGGATTTTTATCGGACTGGTACTGGCAGGGGTGGGGGCATTTTTCGGGTTGAGGTTTTGGCGGCGTTATCAGCAAGAAAAGGAAGCAGCAGTGCCAAAACTACCCCCCTGGGAGGAGGCGCTTTTGGCACTGAACGCGCTACCGGTTGAAGACTGGGTGAAAAGAGGGCAGATTAAAAGGCTTTATTACACCGTTTCCGAAATTGTCAAGAGATATCTGACCCGCAGGTTTGAATTCCCGGCAATTGACCAGACAACAACCGAGATTGTCCGTGAGTTAAAGGCAAGAAAGGTTGCTGAGTTGGAGCGGTTCAGCACCTTCTTCCTTGATGCCGATTTGGTGAAATATGCCAAGTTTGTGCCCGAAGAGCCGGCTGCGGTTGTCAGTAGTGCCCGGGAACTGATTAACCTGACAACACCGCTACCAGCCACGGCAGAGACAGGTTCAAAATGATGCACTTTGCCTCGCCCGGCTATTTTGCCCTAATTTTGCTTTTACCGTTATTGTGGTGGTGGGAGTTAAGGAAAAAGAGGGCTAACCTGCGTTACAGTGATACCACGCTTTTGCCTGAACCGGCACCGCTTGAGCGCATCATTGGCCGAGTGCCACTATTTTGCTACTCGCTCGCACTGATACTGGCAACGGTGGCCCTTGCCCGACCGCAAAAGGGCAGGCAGTTTGAGGAGTTGGAGACGCGCGGGATTGACATTATGCTCTGTCTGGACATCTCCGGCTCAATGCAGGCGATGGATTTTGCCCCAAATGACCGCCTGACCGTTGCCAAGGAAAGGGCAAAGGAGTTTGTCTCCAAGCGGCAAGGGGACCGGCTCGGTTTGGTGGTTTTTGCCGCAACCAGCCTGACCCAGTGCCCTTTGACCCTTGACCACAACATCTTAAATGACATCATTGACCGGTTGCGGTTCGGGATCCTTGAGGATGGCACCGCCATCGGGATGGGGTTGGCAAGTGCGGTCGCGCGGCTCAAGGATTCCAAGGCAAAGGAGAAGGTGGTGATTTTATTGACCGATGGCAGAAACAACACCGGTGATATTGACCCTTTGACCGCGGCACAAACCGCTGCCGCACTTGGCATCAAGGTGTATACCATCGGTGTTGGCAGCAAGGGGCCGGTACCATTTCCGATTGATGACCCTTTCTTTGGGAGGAGGTTTGTCCAGGTTGATGTTGACCTTGATACCGAGACCTTGCAGAGGATTGCCGACATCACCGGTGGCAAGTTTTTCCTTGCGACCAACCCCGAAGCCTTGAAGAAAATCTATGAGGAGATTGACCGGCTTGAGCCGAGTACATTCAAGACGAGGCGCTGGACAATCTATCAGGAACTGGCGCACCGACCGTTGTTCTGGGCGCTCCTCTTTGTCTTTGCCGGTGCGATTGGCTCGCTTATAATCTTCGGGAGGCTTTGGTGATTAACTGGGCGCTGCCAGGGAATCTTTATCTTCTTTTCAGCCTGCCGGTCTTGGTGCTGCTATTTTTGTTATTTACCTTTATCCGGCGGAGAAGGTTGCACAAGGAGATTGAACCGGCGCTCTTAGTGCGGCTCAACCCCGGGCAAAGCCGTTTGCTTACCGGCTTAAAACTGGTGCTGTTTTTTCTCGCTCTGCTGTTGTTTATCACTGGTCTTGCCCGTCCGCGCTGGGGCGAGAAGCTGCAGCTTTTCAAGGGCAAGGGGATTGCGGTGGTGATTGCCCTTGATGGCTCAAAGTCAATGCTTGCCGAGGATGTCAAACCAAACCGCCTAACACGGGCAAAGGCAGAGCTTTCCTCTTTGATTGACGAACTTGGCGGCAATGCGATTGGGATTGTCTCCTTTGCCGGTGATGCCTATGTGCTCTGTCCATTGACCACCGATATTGAGGCGGCAAAACTTTTCCTTGATATCATCAGCCCAGATTTGATGCCAGTGCCAGGCACAGATTTTGGCAGGGCGATTGCGGTCGGGATGAGCCTTTTTAACCCATCTGCCGGGACAAAGGCGCTGGTTCTGGTAACCGATGGTGAGGATCTGGGCAAGAACACCGAAGCCGCGGTGATGCAGGCAAAGGAGGCGGGTGTGCGCATATTTCCCGTGGCGATAAGCACACCTGAAGGTGCGCCCATTCCTGAAACAGGAGAAGGGGGCGTGGTTTACAAAAAGGACCAGAGCGGGAATGTGGTTGTCTCAAGGATGGATGAGCGGAAGCTGATTCTGATTGCCCAGGCTACCGGTGGCAGGTTCTACCGGCTTGAGGGGTTTTCCGCTTCAAGGCTGGCAGGAGAACTTGACCGCCTGGAAAAGGAGGAGTTGGGTGGGGGTGAGTTTGCCGCTTATGTTGAGAGGTATCAGGGGTTTGTCCTTGCCGGTATTATTTTGCTTTTTCTTGCCCTGGTGCTGCCAGAAAGGAAAATAAAGTTATGAGTAGGAAAGGTATAATTATCCTGCTGTTATTAACCCTGACTGCATCTGCTTGGGCAGATGTGAAGTCGCTCGGACGCGCGGGTAACAGCCATTTCCAGCGGCAGAAATATGAGGAGGCGCTCTCATTTTATCAGCGGGCAGAGGTTTTAGAGCCGGACAACCTGAGGATTCACTATAACATCGGTAACACCCTTTACCGGTTGGGCAGATTTCCAGAGGCGGTTCAGGAGCTTTCGCTTGCAATTGTGGATAAAAACCCTCTGGTCCGCTCGCAGGCATTTTACAATTTGGGCAACACATTTTTCCGGATGAACCGGCTTGACGATGCGATTAACGCCTATAAGATGGCGCTTTTGGCAAACCCCAAGGACCGGCAGGCAAAGGAGAACCTGGAGTTCTGCCTGAAGAAAAAACAGGAGCAGAGCCAGAAGCCGGATTCAACCCAACAGGAGCAAAAGCAAAAGTCAGGTGAAAATCAGCAAGAGATGCAGCAGCCCCAGCCTAAGCCAAAACAGGGGCAGATGGACAAAGAGCAGGCAGAGCGGATATTGCAGGCGATAGAAAACAAGGAGAAACAGACCCAGAAGGAGGCGCGGCGTCCAAAGGGAAGAAGACAGGTGGAAAAGGACTGGTAGAGCAATGCAAAAGGCAAAATTGTTAATTCTATCGGTGATTTGGGGTGTGCTGTTTGGTGCTGAGATTAATTTCAGCGCCAGTGTTGACCGGACAACGGTTGGCCTGGGCGAACCATTTCAATTGACCGTTACGGTTGAAGGGGCAAACATTGCCAGGGTGCCGAGGCCCCAACTGCCAGAGCTTGATGGGTTTGACAACTTGGGTTCAAGCCAGTCTCAGTCAACCAGTATCGCCATTATCAATGGCAGGGTTCAGCAGCAGACCGCAATCAGTTTTGTGTATACGCTCGTGCCCAAGAGATTGGGTGAGCTGACAATTGGTTCCTGCCGGATTGTCTATAACAACACTGAATATACTACCGAGCCGATAAAAATCCAGGTGGTGAAGTCCGCACCCGGTCAGAAACCAAGAGCCCAGCCAAGAACTAAGAGCCCTTTTGATATGTTTGGCGAGCCTGAACCGGAAACTGAAGGTGAATTTCTCTTGATTGCCACTCCGGACCGGACAACTGTTTATCAGGGTGAGCAGATTACGGTAACCTGGACATTTTATACCACCAGACAGGTTGCCAGCCTGAATCTGAAGGAGCCGCCATCTTTAACCGGATTCTGGGCAGATGACATCTACCAGCCAAAACAACTGGATTATGAGGTTAAGACCCTTAAGGGCAAGCGTTATTATGCCGCGGTGATAAGAAAAACCGCGCTCTTTCCGACCCAGAGCGGTGAACTGAAGATTGGTGCGATGAGCCTTGAGGGCGAGGTTGTCACACCAGGCTTCTTTTTCTCGGAGACAAGACCTTTCTCAGTATCGTCAGACCCGGTTAAGGTTTTGGTGAAACCTCTGCCAGAAACAAATAGACCCCAATCATTTACCGGTGGTGTTGGCTCTTTTCAGGTAAACGCGGGATTGAGCAGTAATACATCGTCAGGTGGTGAGCCGATAACCCTGACAATCACCATCACCGGAACCGGCAATCTGGGTTTAATCGGCCCGCCCAGTCTTCCAGAAATCCCTGGTCTTAAGGTTCTGACACCGGAGACGAAGGACAATTTCAGTTATTCAGGCGGCAGGCTTTCCGGCACAAGAAAATTTATCTACCCGCTTTTACCAACCGCAGATGGCAGGTTCAGGATTCCTGAGATTGAGCTGGGCTTTTTTGACCCGAAGGCAGGCGGTTATTACACAAAAAAGACACCAGCGCTTGAGTTTGTTGCCTCAAATGTGCCCACAGGTGCTCAGTTTGAGACCGCTCAATTAGGATTAAGACTCTTAGGGACCGATATCA